>NZ_JBSFLV010000061.1:0-54501 GCF_053599215.1 Streptomyces sp. NPDC001002
GCATGGGCCTGCACCACAAGCTGTGCCACACGCTCGGCGGCTCCTTCGGCCTGCCGCACGCCGACACGCACACCGTGGTGCTGCCGCACGCGATGGCGTACAACGCGCCCGCCGCCGAGGACGCGATGCGCCGGATCGCCCGCGCGCTGTCCGGCCCGGGCGCGGGTCCCGCCCCGGACGCGCCCATCGCCGTGTACGACCTCGTCACCTCGCTCGACGGCCCCCGCGCCCTGCGCGACCTGGGCATGGCGGCCGAGGACCTCCCGCGCACGGTCGAACTCGCCACCGCCACCCCGTACCCCAACCCGCGCCCGGTGACCGCGGACGGGATCGCCACCCTCCTCCAGGACGCCTGGTCCGGTCACCGCCCGCCGCCCGGCGACCCGCTCGCCGCCCAACTGCACACCCTGCTCGGCGAGGTCACCACCAGCTTCGACCGCGCACCCGACGCACGCACCCGGCAGCTGCTCACCGACCTGGTCCGCCACCTGCACGGCTTCGCCGCCGACAACGACCTGACCCAGGCGGAGTGGAACCTGGCGATCGAATTCCTCACCCGCACCGGCCACTTGAGCGGCCCCACCCGTCAGGAGTTCATCCTGCTCTCGGACACCTTGGGCGTGTCCAGCGCGGTGGACGTGCTCACCAACTCCCGTACCACCGAGGCCACTCCGTCCGCGGTGCTCGGCCCGTTCTACGTCGAGGGCCCGCCGCCGCGGGCGCACGGGGACGACATCGCCGCGGGACTGGACGGAGACCCGCTGTACGTGGACGTGCGGGTCACCGACATCGAGGGCGCGCCGATCGCGGACGCGGTCGTGGACGTCTGGCAGGCCAACGCCGACGGCTTCTACGACGTCCAACTACCGGACCAGGACGGGCCGGTGCTGCGCGCCCGCTTCCACACCGACACCGACGGCCGGCTCGTCTTCTGGTCGCTCGTGCCGGTTCCGTACCCCATCCCGGACGACGGCCCGGTGGGTCAACTCCTGGACGCCACCGCCCGGCATCCCTTCCGCGCACCGCACGTCCACTTCATGATCGGCGCTCCCGGCCGCAAGACCCTGATCACCCAACTCTTCGTCGCGGGCGGTCAGTACATCGACGACGACACGGTCTTCGGCGTGAAGGACGCGCTCGTCGTGGACTACCCCGAGCAGAAGGGCCCGACCCCCGACGGCCGTGCCGTGGACGGCCCTTGGCACCGCCTCACCTACACCTTCCGCCTGGCCCCGGGTGCCTGACCCGGCTTCGACCCCGCAGGATTCGACCTCGCAGGAGACGACGAACACCATGAGCCGCGCAACCACTTACGACACCGACGTCCTGGTCGTCGGCAGCGGCCCGGCCGGCGGGACGGCCGCGCTGCTGCTCGCCAGTTACGGCATACGGGTCACGATGATCAACAAGTACGGGTGGGTGGCCAACACCCCCCGCGCCCACATCACCAACCAGCGCACCCTGGAGGTGCTGCGCGACCTGGGCGTCGAGGAGGAGGCGCTCGCCGCCGGAACTCCTCAACACCTCATGGGCGACACGGTCTTCTGCACGTCGATCGCGGGCGAGGAGATCGCCCGGATCCGCACCTGGGGCACCGGCGACGACCGGCTCAGCGAGTACACGGCCGCCAGCCCGTCCCCCATGATCGACCTGCCCCAGACGTACATGGAACCGCTCCTGGTCTCGAACGCGGCGGCGCGCGGCGCCAAGGCCCGCTTCGACACCGAGTTCCTGCGCCTGGAACAGGACGAGGACGGTGTCACCGCGTATCTGCGCGACCGCGTGCGCGGCGACGAGTTCACCCTGCGAGCCCGCTATCTGATCGGCGCGGACGGCGGCCGGAGCCTCGTCGCCGAGCAGATCGGGCTGCCGATCGCCGGCCAGGAGGGCAAGGCCGGCAGCATGAACATCGTCTTCCGGGCCGACCTGTCCGCCCACGTGGCCCACCGCCCCAGCGTCCTGTACTGGGTGATGCAGCCCGGCGCCGAGACCGGCGGCATCGGCATGGGCCTGGTGCGCATGGTCCGCCCGTGGGACGAGTGGCTGCTGGTGTGGGGGTACGACATCGAGCGGCCACCGCCGGAGGTGGACGAGGCCGAGGCCCGCCGGATCGTGCGCGATCTCGTGGGCGCCCCCGACCTGGACGTGGAGATCACGTCGACGTCCCTGTGGACGGTCAACCACAGCTACGCCACCGCCTATTCGGCCGGCCGGGTCTTCTGCGCGGGCGACGCCGTGCACCGGCATCCGCCGTCCAACGGCCTCGGCTCCAACACCTCGATCCAGGACTCCTTCAACCTGGCCTGGAAGCTCGCGATGGTGATCCGCGGCGAGGCAGGACCCGCTCTGCTGGACACCTACAGCTCGGAACGGGCCCCGATCGGCAAGCAGATCGTCGACCGCGCCAATCTGAGCCGCGATCAATTCGGGCCGATCTTCGAGGCGTTGGGCATCGGCGGCGGCAGCGACGCGGACGGCATCGAGCGCGCGCTGGAGGCCTGCCGCACTCAGGACGCGGCGGGCGCCAAGCGCCGACGCGAGCTGGAGCGGGCGGTGGAGCTCAAGAACTACGAGTTCAACGCGCACGGCGTCGAGCTCAACCAGCGCTACGCCTCCACCGCCGTCCTCGACGACGGAGGACCGGAGGAACTGTGGCCGGACGACCGGGAGTTGTACCACCGGCCCACCACCCGCCCCGGTGCGAAGATCCCGCACAGCTGGCTGATCGACGCCTCCGGCCACCGCGTCTCCACCCTCGACCTGGTCGGCAAGGGCGCCTTCTCCCTGGTCACCGGAGTCTCCGGCGGCATCTGGCAGGACGCCGTGCGCAAGGTGGTGGCCGAACTGGGCGTGCCGCTGCGCCTGGTCCGCATCGGCGCCGAGGGCGCCCGGGACGCGTACGGCGACTGGTACCGGCTCAGCGAGATCGAGGAGGACGGCTGTCTGCTGGTACGCCCCGACGGGTACATCGCGTGGCGGCGTACGTCCCCGCCGGCGGACGCGGCCGACGCGGGTGCGGAGTTGACGCGGGCGCTGAAGTCGGTCCTGGACCGCTGACGGCGTAGGACCCTCTCCGCAGGAGACCCTCCCCCGGAACCGCCGCAACGCGAACGTCCGGGCCGGCCCCCGTGGGCCGGCCCGGACATCAGGCTGTCATGACCGCCGGAGCGGTCGGACGGGGTCTCAGACGAGGTCGAACCGGTCCAGGTCGGAGACCTTGGCCCAGGCGGCGACGAAGTCCTTCACGAACTTCTCCTTCGCGTCATCGCTCGCGTACACCTCGGCGAGCGCGCGGAGTTCGGAGTTCGAGCCGAAGACCAGGTCGGCACGGGTGCCGGTCCACTTGACGGCACCGGAGGCGTCGCGGCCCTCGAAGGTCTGCTGGTCCGAGGACGTCGACGACCACGTGGTGTCCATGTCGAGCAGGTTGACGAAGAAGTCGTTCGTCAGCGTGCCGACCTTGTCGGTGAGGACACCGTGCGTGGACTGGCCCTGGTTGGCGCCCAGGACACGCAGGCCGCCGACGAGGACGGTCAGCTCGGGGGCGGTCAGCGTGAGCAGGTTCGCCCGGTCGAGCAGCAGGTACTCGGCGGGGAGGCGGTTGCCCTTGCCGAGGTAGTTGCGGAAGCCGTCGGAGGTCGGCTCCAGCGCGGCGAACGACTCGACGTCGGTGTGCTCCTCCGTCGCGTCCACACGGCCCGGCGTGAAGGGGACCTCCACGTCGACGCCGCCGTCCTTGGCGGCCTTCTCGACCGCGGCGGCACCGCCGAGGACGATCAGGTCGGCCAGGGAGACCTTCTTGGCGCCGGAGTTGAACTCCTGCTGGATGCCTTCGAGGACCCGGAGCACCTGCGCGAGCTGGTCGGGGTCGTTGGCCTCCCAGCCGCGCTGCGGCTCCAGGCGGATGCGGGCACCGTTGGCGCCGCCGCGCTTGTCGCTGCCGCGGTGGGTGGAGGCGGACGCCCAGGCGACGGACACGAGCTGCGAGACGGTCAGGTCCGAGGCGAGGATCTTCGCCTTGAGGGCCGTCACGTCGGCCGCGTCGATGGCCTCGCCCTCGGCCTGCGGCAGCGGGTCCTGCCACAGCAGGGTCTCGGACGGGACCTCCGGGCCGAGGTACAGGGACTTCGGGCCCAGGTCGCGGTGGGTCAGCTTGTACCAGGCGCGGGCGAAGGCGTCCGCGAACTCCGCCGGGTTCTCGTGGAAGCGCTTCGAGATCTCACCGTAGATCGGGTCGAAGCGCAGCGAGAGGTCGGTGGTGAGCATCGTCGGAAGCTTCTTGGCGTCGCTGTGGGCGTCCGGGATGATCGCCTGCGCGTCCTTGGCCACCCACTGGTTGGCGCCGGCGGGGCTCTGGGTCAGCTCCCACTCGTAGCCGAAGAGGATGTCGAAGAAGTCGTTGCTCCACTGGGTGGGCTTGGTGGTCCAGGTGACCTCAAGGCCGGACGTGATCGCGTCGCCGCCCTTGCCGGTGCCGTAGGTGGACTTCCAGCCCAGGCCCTGCTGCTCGATGGAGGCGGCCTCGGGGTCGTCGCCGACGCTCTCCGCCGGGCCGGCACCGTGGGTCTTGCCGAAGGTGTGGCCACCGGCGATGAGGGCGACGGTCTCCTCGTCGTTCATCGCCATGCGGCGGAAGGTCTCACGGATGTCGCGGGCCGCGGCCAGCGGGTCCGGGTTGCCGTTCGGGCCCTCGGGGTTGACGTAGATGAGGCCCATCTGGACGGCGCCGAGCGGATTCTCCAGCTCGCGGTCGCCGGTGTAGCGCTGGTCGTCGAGCCAGGTGGTCTCGGGACCCCAGTACACGTCCTCGTCGGCCTCCCAGACGTCGGCGCGGCCGCCGCCGAAGCCGAAGGTCTCGAAGCCCATGGTCTCCAGCGCCACGTTGCCCGTGAGGATCAGCAGGTCGGCCCAGGAGATGGACTGGCCGTACTTCTTCTTCACCGGCCACAGCAGACGGCGGGCCTTGTCGAGGTTGCCGTTGTCCGGCCAGCTGTTCAGCGGCGCGAAGCGCTGCTGACCGCGGCCGCCACCGCCACGGCCGTCGCTGATGCGGTAGGTGCCGGCGCTGTGCCAGGCCATACGGATCATCAGCGGGCCATAGTTGCCGAAGTCCGCCGGCCACCAGTCCTGGGAGGTGGTCAGTACCTCGGCGATGTCCTGTTTGACGGCCGCGAGGTCGAGACCCTGGAACGCCTCGGCGTAGTCGAAGTCCGCACCGAGCGGGTTCGCGACCACCGGGTCCTTGGCGAGGATCTTCAGGTTGAGCCGCTCCGGCCACCACTGACGGTTTCCGCCGCCCTGGGTCGGGTGCGGGGCGCGCCCGTGCGCGACGGGGCAGCCCCCGGCGTCCTCCGACTTCGCGTCCGTGACGATTGCGTCGTGGTTCTCAGACATGGGAATCCTTCCGAACTGGGTGAATCACGTTGCTCAGGAGCTGGGGGCGTTGCTACAGGCGGGGCACAGGCCCCAGTAGATGACCTCGGCCTCGTCGATCGAGAAGCCGTGGTCGTCGGAGGCGGTCAGGCAGGGGGCGTCGCCGACGGCGCAGTCGACATCGGCGACGGCGCCGCAGGACCGGCACAGCACGTGGTGGTGGTTGTCTCCCACGCGCCCCTCGAACCGGGCGGGGCTGCCGGCCGGTTCGATACGGCGTATGAGTCCCGCCGAGGTGAGCGCGTGAAGTGCGTCGTACACGGCTTGTACGGAAATGTGGCCCACGCGCTCGCGCACCCCGGACGCGATCGCCTCGACCCCGAGGTGATCACCGCCCCGGACGGTCTCGAGCAGCGCGACGCGAGCGGCCGTCACCCGCAGGCCGGCACCGCGCAGCTCATCTGCGGTGGTCGGAGGCTGGGATGCGGTCATGGCGCCAACCTACCGGCACAAACACTAATGATTCAAGAAAACGAATCGCGCAAGTTAAGTGTCGTCGGGACGACGGTCAGGACTGTGCCACGCGGACCCCGGCGTTGCACGCACGAAGGTGGGCGTGGCGGGTCAGGTTTCGGCACAGATGGTTCAGGCTGGTGGTCATCTGCGGATGAGATGGCCGGACCGGGACAACCGAGGAGGACGCCATGGACCTTCGTCAGATGGAGGTGGTCGTCGCGGTCGCCGAGGAGGGCGGGTTCAGCGCGGCGGCCCGGCGGTTGCATGTCGTGCAGTCCGCGGTGTCCAGCACGGTCCGCGCCCTGGAGCGTGAGCTGGGCGCGACGCTGTTCCAGCGCTCCACCCACCGGGTGTCGCTGACCCCCGCGGGGCACGCCTTCCTGCCGGCCGCCCGCGCCACCCTGCGCGCCGCCGAGGAGGCCAGGACCGCGGTCGACCTCGCGCAGGGAGAGCTGCGCGGCGAGCTCACGATCGGCGTCATGCAGGGCCTGTACGGCGGCGCCGAGGCGCTGGCCGGTTTCCATCGGGAACACCCGGGCGTGGTGGTACGGCTGCGTCAGTCGCCGGCCGAGGACATCCCGCAGGCCCTGCGCGACGGCACCGTCGACCTGGCCGTGGCCGCGCTGGACGCTCCGCTGCAGCGCGGCCTCACGACCCGATTGCTCCTGCGGGAGGAGATGGTCCTGGTGACCGCCCCGGCGGCGGACGGCCTGCCCTCCGAGGGCCCGGTGACGCTCGCCGAGGCGGCTCGGCTGCCGCTGGTGGACTTCTCCCCCGGCTGGGCGGTCCGGCACGCGGTCGATCGGGCCTTCCGCACGGCGTCCCTGGAGCGCACGGTCACCTTCGAGGTGAACGACCTGCTGGCGGCCACCGACCTGGTCCGGCACCGCCTCGGGGTGTGCATCATGCCGCCGTCCCTGGCGGCCCGGTTCCCCGACCTCGCGGTACGCCCCTTCACCGGGCACGCACCCGCGTGGTCGGTACGCGTGGTCCACCCGCGCGGGGAACTGCCCCCGGCCGTGACCGCGCTCCTGCGCCACATCACGCAGCGGTGACCCGGCCGCGCCGACGACCGGGTCGACCATGTGACTCCCCCGCTACTCGGGCCAGTCCGAGCTCTTGATGACCTCGACGAAGTCGCCGCGCACGAACCCGGGCGAGAAGTGGGCCAGCACGTCCGCCTTGACGTTGCCGAAGGTCGTGTCGGGGCGGTCCTCGATGCCCTCGGTGAAGGCGGCGAGGATGCGGTTCTTGAAGTCCGGGCGGGGGTGGGCCGCGACGACGGCCGCGCGCTGCTCGTCGGACACGGCGTGGTAGCCGATGCCCAGGACGTCCAGTTCCACCCCGCGGGTGACCAGGGCCACCTCGGGCGCCATGTGCAGCGGGATCTCGGGGGTGGTGTGCAGGGCGATGGCCGTCCAGACCCGGTCGGCCGGGTCGCCGTCGATGCCGTGCGCGCGCAGGAAGCGGCGGGCCTCGTCGGCGCCGTCGATCTCGAACCGCTGGTCGGTACGGCGGAACCGCTCGGTCAGTCCCAGGTCGTGGAACATCGCGCCCACGTAGAGCAGTTCGGGGTCGAAGGTCAGCCCTTGTTCCCGGCCGCGCAGCGATCCGAAGAGGAACACCCGCCGCGAGTGGTCGAACAGCAGGGGTGAGGCGGCGTCCCGCACCAGTTCGGTCGCCTCCCGTGCCAGTGCGCTGTCCGGGATCCGTACATCCGCGATCGTTTCGCTCATGATGCTGCCTTCCTCGTTCTGTCGGTCGGTGACCTCCTTCAGGCTCGCGCGGTGACCTATCCTGGCGCCGTGTCCTCACTGCCGTACAACCCACAGATTCAGACATGACGCATCGGGTCGCCTTCCTCGTGTTCGACGGCGTGACCCTGCTGGACGTCAGCGGTCCGCTGGAGGTGCTGCTCAAGGCCGGACGGGCCGATCCCCGCTACGAGCCCGTACTGGTCTCACCGCGCGGGGGTGATGTCACGACGGCCTCGGGAGTGGTGCTGGCGCGGACGCTGGCGGCCGAGGATGCGGGACCGGTGGACACGCTCGTGGTCGCCGGAGCCGACCGGCTCGCGGTGCCGCCCGTCGAGGAGGAGCTGCTGGCCGCGGCCGCTGTCCTCGCCGAGCGGGCGTCGCGCGTGGCCTCGGTGTGCACCGGTGCCTTCGTTCTGGCCGAGCTGGGTCTGCTGGACGGGCGCAGGGCGACCACCCATTGGCGGCAGGCCGAGGCGCTGGCCCGGCGCCACCCCCGGGTGCGGGTCGAGCCGGACGCCCTCCATGTCCGGGACGGCCGCTACCTCACCTCCGCGGGCATCAGCGCGGGCATCGATCTGGCCCTCGCGCTGGTCGAGGACGACCACGGGGCGGACGCGGCCCGGGAGGCGGCGCGTGAGCTGGTCGTCTTCATGCAACGCCCGGGCGGGCAGTCGCAGTTCTCCACGGCGCTGATGACCCCGCCGGCCCGCAGCGACCTGCTGCGCACGCTGACCACGGCGGTGCTGGCCGACCCGGGCGCCAACCACAGCCTCCCGGCCATGGCCGCGGCCGCCGCCGTCAGCACCCGGCACCTGACCCGGCTGTTCCAGACCGAGCTGGACACCACGCCCGCCCGCTGGGTCGAGCGCGTCCGCCTCGACCGCGCCCGCCAACTCCTCCTCGACGGGCACAGCGTGACCTCGGCGGCCCAGCGCAGCGGACTCGGCAGCGACGAGACCCTCCGCCGCGCCTTCGCCCGCCACCTGGGCACCACCCCGACCGAGTACCGCAGGCGGTTCGCCACCACCCGCCCGCAGCCGACGTAGCCCGTAGCCGTCTCAGGGCGCCTGAGGGTGCCGCCCTCACGTCACTCGGAACTCGCGGGCTCGAACCAGGTGGGCTCGTCGGACAGCGCCTGCTTGATCCGGAAGTGGTGGTAGTCGGTCAGCTCGGGCAGGTCGTCCAGCGCGAACCAGCCGACCGCCAGGGACTCGTCGTCGTTCACCCGGGCCTCGCCGCCGAGTGCGCGGCAGCGGAAACAGAGGTCCATGAACTGGCAGTGGTCACCGTTGGGATAGGTCACCTGCCGCCCGGACCGCACGGCGATCATCCGCTCGACGACGACCCGGACGCCTGTCTCCTCCTCCACCTCCCGCGCGATGGCGACCGCGGGCTGCTCGCCCGGGTCGGGGATGCCGGAGATCAGCGCCCACCTGTGGTTGTCGGCGCGCTGCCCGAGCAGGACCCGGCCTTCGTCGTCGAAGACGACGGCGCTGACGCCGGGGAGCCACAGCAACTGGTGACCGGCCGAGGCACGGATCTCACGGATGAAGTCAGGAGTAGCCATGTCCCCGACCCTAACCGGGAGTTCGTGCCCTGCCCGCGCCCATCAGGGAGCGTGTGTCCGGCGTACGGCTACGCGTCACCGGCGCGTCGCCCGCGCACACCAGAGGCGATCGCCCAGCCCACTCCGCCCGCGGCGATCAGCACCAGCGCGATCTCGGGAAGGATGCCGAGCCGGGTGGCCGGGGTCTCGGAAGACCGCAGGGGCACCTTCTGTACGAGGTGGTCGGCGACGAACATGCCGGTCTTCTGCGTGATCTTCCCGTCCGGCATGATGATCGCGCTGACACCGCTGGTGACCGGCACGGTGACGGTCCGGCTGTGCTCGACCGCCCGCACCCGGGACATCGCGAGCTGCTGGTAGGTCATCTCGCTGCGGTCGAAGGTCGCGTTGTTGCTCGGTACGGAGATGATCTGGGCGCCGTCGGTGACCTCGGAGCGCACGGCCCAGTCGAAGGCGGCCTCGTAGCAGGTGACCAGGCCGACCTTGGTGCCGGCCATGTCGAACACGCCCGGCTTGGTGCCCCGGCTGAAGTCCTGGCGGACCATCGAGGTCCAGTTGCTGTTGATGGCCCCGATCAGGGAGCGCATCGGCAGGTACTCGCCGAAGGGCTGGATCTGCCGCTTGTCGTAGGTGTCCGTGGGACCCTTCACCGGGTCCCACAGGATCTGCTCGTTCCAGAGCTTGCCGTCGCGCTCGACGACCCCGCCGACCGAGATGGGGACGCCGATCGCCTTCGCCGCCTTGTCGATGACCGCGCGCGCGTCGGAGTTGGCGAACGGGTCGACGTCTGAGGAGTTCTCCGGCCACAGCACGAAGTCCGGCTTGGCGATCTTGCCGGCCTTGACCTCGGCGGCCAGGCGTTCCGTCTCGCGCGCGTGGTAGTCGAGCACGGCTCGCCGCTGGGCGTTGAACTCCAGTCCGGCGCGGGGCACATTGCCCTGGATGACCGCGACGGTCGCGTAGCCGTCCTCGGCCTTGTCGCTGACCAGCGTCCGGGCCGCCAGCGCGCCGACGACCGGGACGGCCACGCTCAGCAGGGCCACGGCCGCGGCAGACCGCCGTACGGTGCGGGTGCGGCGGCCGTCGATGCCGAGCCGGACCGCCTCGTAGAGGCCGAAGCCGCACAGGACGACCGCGAAGCCGAGCACCGGGGTGCCGCCGACCGCGGCGAGCGGCAGGAAGACACCGTCGGCCTGGCCGAACGCGATCTTGCCCCAGGGGAAGCCGTGGAAGGGCACACGCGCGCGTGCCGCCTCGCCCGCGATCCACAGGGCGGCCGCCCACAGCGGCCAGCCGGGCAGCTTCGACACGGCGGCGACGCCCACGCCGACCAGGGCGACGAAGACCGCCTCGGCGGCGACCAGCGCCAGCCACGGTCCGGGACCGACCTCCACACCGGTCCACACCAGCAGCGGCAGCAGGAAGCCGAGACCGAAGAGGTAGCCGAGACCGAACGCGGCCTTCAAGCCGCGCCCCCGCAGCACCCAGGCGAACCCCGCGAAGGCCGGCAGGGCCAGCCACCACAGGGTGCGTGGCGGGAAGCTGACGTAGAGCAGCACTCCGGAGAGCGCGGCGACGAGGGCCGGGACGAGGCGTAGGAGCCGTGCCACGCCGGACGCGGGCGAGGCCTCGGGCCCCGCCGTGTCCGACTCGTCCACGGAGGTTGCGGTGACGGTCACTCCGAGAGTGTACGGCGGGTGACCTTGGCGCCGACAGCGCGGTCCGGATGGCGGCACCGGGCGCCACCAGGCGTGACCGTCGCCTCGTTCGTGCACATCTCTGCCCAACTCATCCACAAAACGTCCATCAGCGGTTACGGTGTGCCGGAGCCTCCGTCAACCGCCGGATGACGGGCCGAGCGAGGTCCGGGGGCGCCGACCGGGTGGGGGCTGGGTGGGTTCCACTGGGATGACGTCTGTGGCCGGTCCTGGGGAGGACGGCGAGAGACGAAACGTTTCGGACGCGGCGGGCGTGGTGGTGCTCGGGGCCTGCGCCTCGTGGGCCCTGATCACGGCGGGTGCCCATGACGGTCGCCCCGAGGGCGTGCTGCTGGCGATCCTCGCCGTGGCCGCCGGCTATGCCGTGGGGCGGATCTGCGGAGCGCTCGTGCCCGTCGCCGCACCCTGCGCGGGAGCGCTGGCCGGGGTGGTGCTGCTGGTGGCCGTCCCCCATCTCGCACCGGGACCGCAGATCTACGCCCCGCTCGGGCACGCCGGTGCCACCGCGGGCCTGCTGACCCTGTGCACCGGCGCCGCGTGCTGCGCCGCCTGGGCGACCGAGGTGCCGGCCCTGCGGTTCGCCCTCGGCGCGCTCGGCGCCGGGATCACGGTGACCGCGGCCGTCGTCGGCTCGACCACCGGGCTCATCACCTGCGTCGGCGTCCTGCTCTGCTCGCTGGCCGCAGGGCGGATGCGCAGCCGGGGGCTCGGCATCGCGGGACTGGCCCTGACCGCCGCGCTGGTGACCGGTCTGGTCTGGGCGCTCGCCGGGAACGCGGTGCCCGAAGGCCTGGACGAGTCGCTCGCGGCCCAATTGACCGGGCATCGGATCGAGTTGTGGCACGACGCGTTGGAGCTGGCCCGCCACAACGCGGGCCTTGGCGTCGGCCCGGGCCGTTTCGGCGAGCTGAGCACGACGGCGACCCGGACGCTGCTCTCGGACGGCAAGCCGCACTCCGCGCCGCTGCAACAGGCCGCGGAGGAGGGCGTGGTGGGCGTCGCCCTGCTGGGGGCGGCCTTCTGCTGGGTGCTGTACGCGCTGTGGCGCTCGCCGCGCCCCACGCCGGTCGTGCTCACGGCGGGCGCGGCCCTGACCGGCCTCGCGGCGATCGCCTCCATCGGCAACGCCCTGAGCTTCACCGCCGTGTCGGTCGGCGCGGGTCTGCTGGCCGGCCTCGCCACCGCGAGACCTCTCGCCGACGACTCACCACCCCGCGAGACACATGTCCGAAGACACCGCGACCGGCTGACGCCTGACTGACCTTCGCCGTCAGCCCTCCGCGCTCAGCGCGTCGAACCGGGCCGCAGACTGTCCTTGATCGCCCGTACGGCCGCCTCCGCGTTGTCCACGGTGATCGTGAACGTATGACCGTCCCACAGGCTCAGGACCACGCCCTCGCCCCGGCGTACGACGACGGCGGTGCCCTTCTCGGGCCGCCAGCGATAACCCCAGCCGCCCCACTGACGCGGGGTGACGTGCGCGTCGAACTCGGCGCCGGCCACGTGCGAGAGCGGGATGCGGCGGCGCGGCACACCGATGTGGCCGCAGCGCACTTCGAGGGACTCCTTGTCGAGCTTCAGGTCGACGTGCACAAAGGCGAGGGTGCCGAAGATGACCAGCAGTCCGGCCGCGATGCAGCCGACGACGGCCATGGCGAGCGGGGCGACGCCGGACTTCCAGGCGGAGTCGACGGCGAGCTCGATGCCGAGCGCCAGGCAGGCCGCGCCGCCGAGTGCCAGCAGCCACTGGACCCGGTTGGTGGCGCGTCCGGTCCAGAGGTCGGGGTGCTGGGTCTTCTCGGGGTGGGGGTGGTCCCTCATGCCTACGAGATTACTCAGGTTTCGCCGCGCGGGTACCGGGTCGCGGAGAGTTGCTCCGCCGACCGGGCGGTTGCCGGACCCGAGCCGTCCGTTTCCTGCCAGTAGCCGGTGGCCCGGTGGCCGGTAGGTCAGCGTGCCGGGCTGACCGTCCGGAGCAGTCGGCCTTCCGCGTAGGCGAGGGCGGGTGCGGGCAGCGCGCCCTCGCGTCCGCTCAGCAGCACCGTCAGCGTGCCGGTGGCGGGAGCCTCGGGGGCGGGCTGCTCGCCGATGCGCCGCAGCGCCTGAGCGGCCACGGCACCCGCCGAGCCGTGCAGGACGAGCGGCGGGCGGTCGGGGCGCTGGACGGCGGCGCGGATGCGCTCGCCGACGAGTTCGTAATGGGTGCAGCCCAGGACGACGGTCGTTACCTCGGCCGGAGTGAGGGCGGCCGCAGCGGCCACGGCGGCGTCGATCGCCTCCTCGTCCGCGTGCTCCACGGCCTCGGCGAGCCCGTGGCAGGGGACCTCGGTGACCGGGACTCCGTCGGCGAAGTCCGCGATGAGGTTGCGCTGGTAGGGGCTGCCGGTGGTGGCGGGGGTGGCCCAGATCGCGAGGGGTCCGCCGCCGGCCGCGGCCGGCTTGATCGCCGGGACGGTGCCGATGACCGGGATCTCGGGTTCGAGGCGGGCGCGGAGGGCGGGCAGGGCGTGCACGGTCGCGGTGTTGCAGCCGACGATCAGGGCGGCGGGCCGGTGCGCGGCGGCGGCCTCGGCGACGGCCACGGCGCGCTCGGTGAGGTCCTCGGGGGTCCTGGGTCCCCAGGGCATGCCGTCGGGGTCCAGGGAGAGCACGAGATCGGCGTCGGGTCGCAGCCGCCGTACCGCGGCGGTGGCCGCCAGCAGACCGATTCCGGAGTCCATCAGCGCGATCTTCACCCGGCCACGATAGACGATGAGCCTTTTCCGGCCGGTGGGGTGGGGCAGACTGCGCGGGTGAGCGCCATCGCGTGGATTGCCGTCGTATCACTCGCCGCCTGGCTCTGGCTGCTGCTCTGTCAGGGCTTCTTCTGGCGCACGGATATCAGGCTGCCGCGCCGCGAGGAGCCGGACGTGTGGCCGTCGGTCTGCGTGGTCGTCCCCGCGCGCGACGAGGCGGCCGTACTGCCCGCGAGTCTGCCATCGCTGCTCGCGCAGAACTATCCCGGGCGGGCGGAGATCTTCCTGATCGACGACGGCAGTTCGGACGGCACGGGTGACCTGGCCCGCGAGCTCGCCCGCACGTACGGCGGGCTGCCGCTGACCGTCGACTCGCCCGGCGAACCCCCGGCGGGCTGGACCGGCAAGCTGTGGGCCGTACGTCACGGCATCGGTCTGGCACGCGCGCGTGGACCCGAGTACCTGCTGCTGACGGACGCGGACATCGCGCACGCGCCCGACAGCCTGCGGGAGTTGGTCGCCGCCGCCCGCACCGGCGGCTTCGACGTCGTCTCCCAGATGGCGCGGCTGCGGGTGGAGAGCGTGTGGGAGCGGCTGGTGGTGCCGGCCTTCGTCTACTTCTTCGCGCAGCTGTATCCGTTCCGCCGCATCGGTGGCGCACGCACGCGTACGGCAGCCGCGGCGGGCGGCTGTGTGCTGCTGCGCGCCGAGACCGCCGAGCGGGCGCGGATCCCCGACGCCATCCGGCACGCGGTCATCGACGACGTCGCGCTCGCGCGGGCGGTCAAAGGCGGGGGCGGCCGGATCTGGCTGGGCCTTGCCGAGCGGGTCGACAGCGTGCGGCCCTACCCGCGCCTGCACGACCTGTGGCGGATGGTCTCGCGCAGCGCGTACGCGCAGCTGCGCCACAACCCGCTGCTGCTGCTCGGTACGGTCCTGGGCCTGGCGCTGGTCTATCTGGTACCGCCGGTGACGTTGATCGCGGGCGCGGCCGTCGGGGACACCGCGGCCGCTCTCGCCGGCGGTCTGGCCTGGCTGGTGATGACGGGCACGTACGTCCCGATGCTCCGCTACTACCGCCAGCCGCTCTGGCTCGCTCCCCTGCTGCCGTTCACCGCGTTCCTCTACCTCCTCATGACGGTCGATTCCGCGGTGCAGCACTACCGGGGGCGCGGTGCGGCCTGGAAGGGCCGCACCTACGCGCGTCCGGACACCGTCCCCGACGAGCACGCCCTCTAGCGAGCCCTGGGGAGTGTCACTTCCGGCCGGGAGTCCAGTTCATGCCCCAGCCATAGGCGTAGTCGATGGTCCGCTGCGGGCTCACTCCACGCTCGGGCACCAGGTAGCGGGCCTCGCGCTGCACGACCAGGTCGTTGCCGGTGTTGGTGATCAGGGCGAGCGCGCACACCGTGGAGGGGACGGTGCACTCGTCGAGCGAGAAGTCGATCGGGGCGCCGTACTGGGGTTGCAGGGTGACCGTGGCGTGCAGGTCGGCGAACGAACGCGCGCCCTCATAGATGGTCACGAAGACGAGGATGCGCCGGAAGTCCTGCTTGTGGTCGAGGTTGATGGTGAGGTTCTCGCCGCTCTCGACGGCTCCGCTGCGGTCGTCCCCGTCGAGGTGCAGGTAGGGAGGACGGTGCAGGGACCCGAAGGCGTTGCCGAGGGCCTGGACGACTCCCTTGCTGCCGTCGGTGAGTTCGTACAGGGCGCACAGGTCCAGGTCGAGGTCCGAGTGGTTGGCGACCGCGCGGCCCCGCTTGCTGCCCCAGCCCGAGAACTGCTTGCGCGTCTGCCAGTTGAGGTTGACCCGCATGGCGCCCGAGGTGCCGCCCTGCTTGGTCAGCGAGACCGAGGGGGCGGACTTGGTGAGCGTCACCTTGGTGAGGCGCACGGGAGCGGCGGGCGGTGCCGCCGGGGGTGCCGCGGGCGGCGGCGGCATCGTCACGGGCGGCGCGACGGGCGGGTACGCGGTCACCGGCGGGGCGACGGGCGCGGGCGCCGGGGGTGTGACGAGCGTCGGGGTCGGTGTCGGTGCGGCCTGCTGCGGTTCGTCGACCGTGATACCGAAGTCCCTGGCGAGCCCTTCGAGTCCGCTGCTGTAGCCCTGGCCGACGGCGCGGAACTTCCAGGCACCCTGGCGGCGGTAGAACTCACCGAGCACGAAAGCGGTTTCGACGCTCGCGCCGGTGCTGTCGAAGCGGGCGGCCACGGTGTTCTGAGCGGCGTCGCGCACCTCGATGTACAGGTCCGGGACCTGTCCGAACGTACCGCCGTCGGCGGACGCGACGAGCACGACGGTCTCGATCGCGGGCTCCACGCGCGCGAGGTCGACGACGAGCGTGTCCGTGATGCTGCCGCCGCCGTCGCGCTTGCCCTCGTGCCGGACCGCGCCGGACGCGTGCGCGGGCTGGTTGTAGAACACGAAGTCGCCGTCCGACCTGACCTTGCCGCCCACCAGGAGGAGGGCCGAGGCGTCGGCGTCCGGTACGCCCGGACCTGAACGCCAGCCCAATTCGACGCGCAGGGCCGTCGTCGGCACCGGCACATTCGATCCTTTCGGCATTGACATGACCGCCCCCATCACGTGTCATCGCGCCAGGTCCATGTCCCGGCAGCCCTGTTCGGCTTCTCTACCCGACCAACCTATTCCCCGGGACAGCGAACTCCCATGAGGGGCACAGGATCACTCGTGGTCAACCCCTGGTAACCGGCTCGGAACTCGACCTTTACAGGATCCGAACGCAGGTCGGCGCCCTATTTTGCCGAGTTCGCTCGCATTGGGGGTCCCGCGTCACTGCCGACACGGAAAACAACCCTCTTATCGGTCTCCCCAACCAGCACATCGTGGGCTTAACTTATGTGCCATGACCTCCCCCCGCTCCACTTATGGCGGCGGTTACTACTCCGCCTTCCCGGACACTCCGATCTACGACAGGCTCGTCGCCGAGCGGGGCACCCCGCAGATCGCTCCGATCCGGGTTCCCGCCGCCTACGACGCACCAGGCAGTCACCTGCCCGCGTTGCCGTCGGCACTCCCCGCCCTCCCGGCGGGTCCCTCCCAGTACGGCTATCCGCAGGCCGCCCAGCCGTCCCCGCTCCAGCAGGCTCCCGCGGCGTACATCCCGCCGCAGTCGACCGCTCCGCGCGGTTACCCCGGTCCCCAGCAGCCGCAGCAACAGCGCCCGATGGCACCGGGTACGGGCTACGAGGCGATGCGCCCCGCGGCGCCCCGCCCCGCCCAGTACCAGGACCCGTACAACAACCAGCAGCAGTACCGCGGCGGCGGCTACTAGCGCGTCCTCCCCGATCGCCGTCGGCCCTGGCACGATGGCGTCATGGGGAGCGCGCGACTGCAGTCGATCCACGTCCATCCGGTCAAGGCGTTCCGGGGCCTCGCGCCCCGGCAGGCCGACGTGGAGCCCTGGGGTCTGGCCGGAGACCGGCGCTGGGTGCTGATCGACGCAGGGGGAAAGGTCGTCACACAACGTCAGCAGCCGCGACTCGCCCTGGCCGCCGCCGAGCTCGTGCCCGGCGGCGGCGTTCGTATGTCCGCGCCCGGCATGGAGCCGCTGACCGTGTCCGTGCCACGGCCGGTGGGCACGGTGCCGGTGGAGATCTTCCGCGACAAGGTCGAGGGCGTCCTCGCCGAGGACGAGGCCGCGCACGCCTGGTGCAGCGCCTACCTCGGCGCCGAGATCCGCCTGGTGCACATGGACGACCCGGCCATGCGCCGGCCCGTCGACCCGGAGTACGCCCGCCCGGGCGAGACCGTGTCCTTCGCCGACGGCTACCCGCTGCTGGCCACCGCGGCCGCCTCCCTCGACGCCCTCAACTCCCTGATCGCGCAGGGTGATCACCCGGCCGAGGGCCCCCTGCCGATGAACCGCTTCCGCCCGAACGTGGTCCTGTCCGGGACCGCCGCCTGGGCCGAGGACGACTGGTCCCGCATCGTCATCGGCGAGGTTCCCTTCCGCGTCACGAAGAACTGCGGGCGCTGTGTCGTGACCACCACCGACCAGCGCACCGCCGACCGGGGCCGGGAGCCGCTGCACACGCTGGGGCGGCACCGCCGCATCGGCGGCAAGCTGGTCTTCGGCCAGAATCTCGTGCCCCTCTCGCGCGGCACGATCCACGTCGGCGACCCGGTGACGATCGTCGAATAGCCGCCCTTCCGCGCCGTCGGCGGAAAGATCCGGACAAGGCCCGGGACGCGGGAACCGGGGCCGGGGCCCGGCGCGTTGAGGATGCGTAAGAAGTTCATGAGAGGTCCCGGTCCCAGGTGATTTCGCTCTCTCTTTGACCGGGTCCCCGCGTGAACGGCGGTCGGCGGAGTTATCACGGAGAGGGAGGGGGTGCGGACGGTGCGGACACTCGGTGGGCTCTGGCGCTGGCGGCGCAATCCGCTGCGCCGCACGACCGATCTGGTCGAGGCCTGGCTGGCTCTGACAGCGCTGCTGCTGATCCTTTTCGTCGCGCCGGTGGTCGGCGCCCTCGCCGGCGGTGTCGCCCAGGACGCCCTGCAGCAGGCCGTGCGGGACCAGCGCAAGGCCCGGCACCTGGTCACGGCCACCGTGGTCCGCAAGCTGGACAGCTCGCCGATGGACACCGACCCCGAGACCTCCTCCTCCCGCATGGTGCGCAGCCGTGTCATCGCCGACTGGACCGGCCCGGACGGCACCGCCCAGCACGGCCAGGCCCTGGCGAACCTCAAAGCCCCGCACCGCGGCGACCACTTCGGGATATGGACGGACGCGCACGGCCGGCCGACGGCCCGCCCGCTGGACTCCGCGACGGCGACGACCCACGCGGTCCTGGCCGGGTTCGGCGCCGCCCTGTTCACCGCGGGTCTGGTCGAGGCCGCCCGGCGGCTGGTCGTGTGGCGCATGGTCCGCCGCCGGTACGCCCGTTGGGACCAGGCCTGGGACCGGGCGGGTCCGGACTGGGGCCGGACCGGTACCGGCAGTTGACGGCATTCCGGCACTGGTCAACCCACCGGCCGCACGCACGCTACGGTGGACCGGCCGAACGTTGTCGGCATCAACCCGCGTACCACGAGGTGGGGGCACAGCAACGCCATGGCACAGGGCACGGTCCAGGTGACGCACACCGGTACATCGAGGTGGCGCCGCCGCACGGGTGAGTACGCGTCGCTCGCCGCCGCCCTGGAGGCCGCGGCCGACGGGGACGTGCTCACCGTCGCCCCCGGCACCTACCGGGAGAACCTCGTCGTCCAGCGGGCGGTGACCCTGCGCGGCCCCGAGGGCTCCCCTGGCTCCGTACGGATCGCGCCCCTGGACGGGGTGCCGCTCACCGTGCGCGCCTCGGCCGTGGTGCAGGACCTGCACGTGGAGGGCCAGGACGCGGCCTCCCCCGCCCTGCTCGTCGAGGAGGGCACGCCCGAGCTGACGGACGTACGGATCGTCACGCGCTCCGCGGCCGGTATCGAGGTGCGCGGCGGCGCCCGGCCGACGGTGCGGCGCTGCACGGTCGACAACCCGGCCGGCGTCGGTATCGCCGTACTCGACGGCGGGGGCGGGGTGTTCGAGGAGTGCGAGGTCGTCTCCGCCGGTCAGTCGGGCGTCTCGGTGCGCGGCGGCGGGCACCCGCGCCTGGAGCGCTGCCGGATCCATCACGCCTCGGGCTCGGGCCTGGCGGCGACCGGGGAGAACTCCGCGCTGGAAGCGGTGGGTTGTGAGATCTACGAGGTCCGGGGCAGCGGCGTCCAGGTCACCGGCCGCGCCACCGCGCACCTCACGGACTGCGATGTGCACCGCACCACCGGAGACGGCGTCACGCTCGACACGGACGCGGTGCTGACCCTGGCCGACTGCCGCATCCACGACATCCCGGAGAACGCGGTCGACCTGCGCTCCCGTTCGGTGCTCACGCTGACCCGCACAACGGTCCGTCAGTTCGGGCGTAACGGCCTGTCGGTGTGGGACCCGGGCACGCGCGTGGACGCCAACCAGTGCGAGATCTTCGACAGCACCGGCGACTACCCGGCCGTCTGGGTCAGCGACGGCGCCACCGCCGTACTGGACTCCTGCCGAGTGCACGACGTGCCGGACGCGCTGTTCGTCCTGGACCGCGGCTCGCGCGCGGACGTCGTCGACAGCGACATCTCGCAAGTGCGCAACACGGCCGTGTCGGTGAGCGACGGCGCCACCGCGCAGCTCGACGACTGCCGGATCCGGGACGCGGCGACGGGCGCCTGGTTCCGTGACCACGGCAGCGGCGGCACGCTCAACAACTGCACGGTGGACGGCACGCAGACCGGCGTGATCGTCACCAAGGGCGCCGACCCCACCATCGAGCGGTGCACGGTCGACGCGCCGGCCGAGGCGGGTTTCTACGTGTCGGCGGGCGGGCGCGGCAGCTTCCTCAACTGCCGGGTGACGGGCAGCGGCGGCTATGGCTTCCATGTCATAGACGGCTGCCGCGCGACCCTGCGCAAGTGCCGCACGGAGCGCTGCGCGCGCGGTGGGTACGAGTTCGCGGACGCGGGCCCGGACGCCGGCGCCGGCACGGGTCCCGTCGTGGAGGACTGCACCAGCGACGAGAGCGCGAGCCTGCGGGAGACGGCAGTCGAGGGCGCGGGCCAGTCCGCGGGTCTGCTGGGCGCGATCCCCGGGCAGCGCGCGGGCGAGCAGGAGCCCCTGGTCACCGCCGCCGCGGAGCCGGAGCAGCCGGCGCGGACCTCGCAGTCCGTGATGGGTGAACTGGACGCGCTGGTGGGCCTGGAGAGCGTCAAGCGCGAGGTGCGGGCGCTCACCGACATGATCGAGGTCGGCCGACGCCGCCAGCAGGCGGGCCTCAAGGCGGCCTCCGTCAAGCGCCACCTGGTCTTCACCGGTTCCCCCGGCACCGGCAAGACGACGGTCGCACGCCTCTACGGCGAGATCCTCGCCTCCCTCGGTGTGCTGGAGAAGGGGCATCTGGTCGAGGTGTCCCGCGTCGACCTCGTGGGCGAGCACATCGGCTCGACGGCGATCCGCACCCAGGAGGCCTTCGACCGGGCGCGCGGCGGTGTGCTGTTCATCGACGAGGCCTACGCACTCTCCCCGGAGGACTCGGGCCGGGACTTCGGCCGGGAGGCCATCGACACGCTCGTGAAGCTGATGGAGGACCACCGGGACGCCGTCGTGGTGATCGTCGCGGGCTACACCGCGGAGATGGAGCGGTTCCTGTCGGTCAACCCCGGTGTCGCGTCGCGGTTCTCACGGACCATCACCTTCGGCGACTACGGGCCCGAGGAGCTGCTGCGGATCGTGGAGCAGCAGACCGAGGAGCACGAGTACCGGCTGGCACCGGGCGCTCCGGAGGCGCTGTTGAAGTACTTCACGGCGATCCCGAAGGGCCCGGCGTTCGGCAACGGCCGGACCGCCCGCCAGACCTTCGAGGGCATGGTCGAGCGGCACGCGAGCCGGGTCGCCCAGCTCGCCGAGCCGAGCAAGGACGACCTGACCCTCCTCTACGCCGAGGACCTGCCCGAGTCCGCCTGAGCCGGCGCCCCGGCCTCGGGACGCGGGGCCGGCAGATCGGGCAGCAGCCGCGCCAGCAGCCGCTCCCGCTCCTCGGCGAAGGCCGGATCCGCCTGGTAGTCGGAGTGGCCGAGCACCGGCGCGGGCAGCGGGTGCAGCCCGGTGCGGCCGTAGGCGAGCGGGTCCTTCAGGGGGCCGCAGTCCACCTCCGGACCGCAGTCGCCGGGCAGGCCGACCGGGCCGCCGATCGGGTCGGTGAGCCGGTAGAGGTTGCGCCAGCAGTCGACGTCCTGGTGCAGGGAGCTGAGCGCGGCCGGCCCGAAGTGGGCCGGGAACCAGCGGCCGTACAGGCGCTCCAGCGGTGAGCCGTATGTCAGCAGGGCGACCCGTTTGCGAACGACGGGCTTGAGCTGCCAGGCGGCCGCGGCGGCGAGGACGCTGCCCTGCGAGTGCCCGGACAGGACGAGCCGGCCGCCGGTGGCGCGGGTCCAGGTCGCCATGCGCCAGGTCAGGTCGGGGACCGCGCGCTCGGCGTAGCAGGGCGGGGCAAAGGGGTGGGCGGCGCGCGGCCAGAAGGTACCGACGTCCCAGAGGATGCCGATGGTGCGCCGCGCGGAGGCGTCCTTGTAGGCGCGCCGGCCCCAGGTGACGAAGAGTATGAAGCCGAGTCCGATCAGCCAGGAGCCGAGCGCCTGGGCGGTCTGGGCGGCGCCGTGCACGAAGGCGTGCGCGGGCAGTGCGGCCTGGGCCGGTGCCTTGTCGGTGGTGAACGCCCCGAACAGAGCGCCCGCGCCGAGGAGCAGGGTCGTGGTGGAGACGACGGCGACGAGGAGGGGACCCCGGTCGGTGAGCGTGGCCATCGCGCGCGTGGTGGCGATCTTGTGGGTGCGCGCGGTGTCCTTGGGCTCGCCCGCGTAGTCGAGTTCGACAGTGCCCATCTCGGCGCGGCGCAGCAGCCAGGCCCGCCAGCCGAGTCCGCCGCAGAGCACCAGCAGGACGAGGATCAGTACGGGGATCGCGGACGCCTGCCAGGTCAGCAGGACCGGCGGCCCCGCGAGGGAGGTGCCGGTGCCGTCCAGCCAGTCGGAGACCCGCTGGGAGACCCCGCCGGACATCACGCCGCCGAGGGCGCAGGCGAGCATGGCGACGGCGGGTCCGCCCAGCCCGCGCATAGCGGCGCGCGGGTCCGGGCGCGTGCGGTGCAGCACGCGCGCGACGACGGCGAGCGCGATCACCAGGCCGCCTTGGACCAGCGTGACGGTGCCGAAGGCGGTGTCCCCGGGCAGACGCCCCGCGGAGACCCATCCGGGGCGCTCCCAGCCGGCGTAGACGGCGGCGAGCACGAGCAGGGCGAGCGCGCCGAGCGGCAGGCGTCGTACGAGGTGTTCGTCGAGGCGCCGGTCGATGAAGTTCTCGCTGCGGCCGCGGCGGCAGACCACCCACACCACCCCGAAGGCGGTGGCCAGGATGGCCGCGACGAGGAAGCGGCCCAGGGTGTCGAGGAGCGTGGAGCCGCCGGGCTCGCGGTCGAAGCGGGCCGCGGTCGTGGCCAGCGCGGCGGCGACCGTCAGCAGCCCGGCCGCGGTGTGCGCGGCGCGGAGCCGGGCCACCAGGCGGCGGCCGTACCAGAAGCCGGGCCGGCCCAGGGCCGTGCCGTCGGTGTCCTCCTCGGGCTCGGCCTTGCGGGAGATCGGCTGCTGGGACTCGTAGGCGCTCCAGGTGCGCCGGGAGAGGTACCAGAGCAGGCAGGTGAGCGCGGCGGGCACGACGGCCGCGAGGGCGAGCCGGCGGCCGGGGTCGCTCCACCAGCCGTGGTGCGAGGCCTCGGGCGACAGGAAGCCCAGCCAGGAGTGCTGCTCGGCGCACGCGTGCGTGCCCGCGCACTGCCAGGCGGCGAGGTCGAGCGCGACCTCGCATGCGGCGGCGACCAGCAGCACCGTCAGGGTCAGTCCGACCAGCCGCACCAGCAGCCCGTACAGGCGCACCGCCCGCCGGTGGCCCCGTGCGGCGGGGCGCATCCAGTGCGCGAGGTTGACCACCATGAACGGCAGCAGCAGGAGCCACAGGGCGCGGGCGCTGTTGCCGGAGGTGAGGTTGCACCAGACGTACGCCTCGCGCACCGGTTCGCCGCGCTGTTCGTCGGGTCGGTTCTCCGCGTCGACGTCGTCGGCGCGCCGGAAGACGGCCGCCGTGTCGTCGCCGCTGATCCGCACCGTGCGCGGATCGTCGAGCATCTTCTCGGGCGTGGTGCCGCCCACGCCGTGGACCAGGAGTTCCAGGGCCGTTCCGGCCTGTTCCGGCTGTGCGCCGGGGCGCTCGGGCCCACCGGTCGCAGGACGTTCCTGTACGCGTTCCTTCGCACGTTGCACTGTTCGCACTTCCCCCGTGACGCGCCATCCGCTGTTGTCGTGCGGGCAATAAGGATGGCCGTTTTCGGCACCCCCTACACCTCCTGTCACTGAATCTCCCCGATCCGTGTGACAAGCGCGGAACGCGTGCGCCGCAAGTGACATGTGCGCGGCGGGCGACCGGTGGCGCCGGTGACCGCGACCCGTGCGAGGATGGGACGCCCACGCACCGGGGCCGGGGAGAACGTCGTGGTCGGAGCGGGTGCGCGGGGCGTGTCGGACGGCTTGAGGCGAAAGGACCGGAGCGTACGTGAGTGAGAATCAGAACCTCCTCGCGGAGCAGCGGCGCGCCCTGATCCTGGACGAGGTTCGGCGTCGGGGCGGGGTTCGGGTCAACGAGCTGACGCGGAAGCTCGGTGTGTCGGACATGACGGTCCGCCGCGATCTCGACGCGCTCGCCCGCCAGGGTGTGCTGGAGAAGGTGCACGGCGGCGCGGTGCCCGTCGTGGAGGCGAGTACGCACGAACCCGGTTTCGAGGCCAAGTCCGGCCTGGAGCTGTCGGCCAAGGAGGACATCGCGCGCACGGCGGCCCAGTTGGTGGCGCCGGGCACGGCGATAGCGCTGTCGGGCGGTACGACGACGTACGCCCTGGCCCATCAGCTGCTGGACGTGCCGGACCTGACCGTGGTCACCAACTCGGTGCGGGTCGCCGATGTCTTCCACGCGGCGCAGCGCACCTCGGGCCCCCGGCAGGGCGCGGCCACGGTGGTGCTGACCGGTGGAGTGCGCACGCCCTCCGACTCGTTGGTGGGTCCGGTGGCCGATCAGGCGATCGCGGCGCTCCACTTCGACGTGCTGTTCCTCGGTGTGCACGGGATATCGGTCGAGGCCGGTCTGTCGACGCCGAACCTCGCGGAGGCGGAGACCAACCGGCGGCTCGTGCAGTCGGCGCGGCGGGTCGTGGTGGTCGCCGACCACACCAAGTGGGGTGTGGTGGGGCTGAGTTCGTTCGCGGCGCTGGAGCAGGTCGACACGCTGGTGACGGACGCCGGGCTGCCGGGTTCCGCGCGCGCGGAGATCTCCGAGCACCTGCGGCAGCTGATGGTGGCGGGCGAGCCGGAGGACTGATCCCGCCGGGGCCCACGGACGCCGGCGGGATCCGCCCGGTGGGCCCCGGGCGGTGCAGACATCTGACGAACCGCCAGCTATCGTGACGCTGCCCGGTCAACCACCCTCCGCCGCCAAGGGGGTTCTCGTCCATGGCTCGCCAACTGCGCCCCGAGGGGCTCGACTTCGTCGAGACCGCGCCCGTACGTCTCGTCTTCGCCCGGGAGCTCTCCGCCCCTCCCGAGGTGGTGCACCGCGCCCTCGCCGAGGACGTGCCGGGGTGGGCGGAGTGGTTCCCGGGCGTGAAGCGGGCCCGGCTGCTCGGCGACGGCACCCGGCGCGAGGTGTGGCTCAACGGTGGCGGGCACTTCGAGGAGACGATCATCGCGTCGAAGGAGCCGGAGGTGTACGCCTACCGCGTCGACGCGGGCAACATGCCGGGGCTGCGGGCCCTGGTCGAGGAGTGGCGGCTGCTGCCGTCCGGCACCGGTACGCGCGCGCAGTGGACCTTCGCCGCGGACGGGTCCGCTCCGCTCCGGCGGATCCTCAAGGGGTCGCGGTCGGGCCTCGGACGCGCTTTCCGGGGCGCGGTCACCTCATTGGACCGACGACTCTCCGCCTAGGCCCTCGGCGGGCCAGACGCCCGTCTTCAGGAGCGAGTCGATCGCGGTCGCGTACGGCTCGATGTCCATGCCCTGCTCGGCCAGCCACGCGTCCGAGTAGTACTTGTCCAGGTAGCGGTCGCCCGGGTCGCACAGCAGCGTCACCACGCTCCCCTGCCGGCCCTCGGCCACCATCTCGGCGACGATCTTCAGCGCGCTCCACAGTCCGGTGCCGGTCGAGCCGCCCGCCTTGCGGCCGATGGCCCGCTCCAGGGCACGCACGGCGGCGACGCTGGCCGCGTCCGGGACCTTCATCATCCGGTCGATCGCGCCCGGCACGAAGCTCGGCTCCATCCGGGGGCGGCCGATGCCCTCGATGCGGGAGCCGCAGTCGCAGGTGACGTCCGGATCGCCGGTGGTCCAGCCCTCGAAGAAACAGGAGTTCTCCGGGTCGGCCACACAGATGCGGGTGTCGCGCTGGGTGTAGTGGACGTACCGCGCGATGGTCGCGGAGGTGCCGCCCGTGCCGGCCGTGGCCACGATCCACGCGGGGTCCGGGAACCGCTCCAACTCCAGCTGGCGGAACATGGATTCGGCGATGTTGTTGTTGCCGCGCCAGTCCGTGGCCCGCTCCGCGTAGGTGAACTGGTCCATGTAGTGGCCGCCGGTCTCGGCCGCGAGGCGGGCCGACTCCTCGTACATTTTGCGCGAGTCGTCCACGAAGTGGCACCGCCCGCCGTGGAATTCGATGAGACGGCACTTCTCGGCGCTCGTCGTGCGGGGCATGACGGCGATGAAGGGGACACCGATCAGTCCGGCGAAGTACGCCTCGGAGACGGCTGTCGAGCCGCTGGACGCCTCGATCACCGGGCGGCCCGGCCGGATCCAGCCGTTGCACAGTCCGTAGAGGAAGAGCGAGCGGGCGAGGCGGTGCTTGAGGCTGCCGGTGGGGTGGGTCGACTCGTCCTTCAGGTACAGGTCGATGCCCCACTGTTCGGGCAGCGGGAAGCGGAGCAGGTGGGTGTCGGCCGAGCGGTTGGCATCCGCCTGGACCTTGCGGACGGCCTCTTTCAGCCAGGCGCGGTAGGCGGCGTCGCTGTGGTCGACGTCGAGGGTCACGCCGGTCCGGGTCTGCTGTGGGGTGGTCACGGCGGGGGCTCCTTCTGCTTCGCGCCGACGGCGCCTCGCGCGGCCGACACACCGATCATATGCACCTTCCGCACGCTTCTCACCTGCATAAACACTCCTTTGGGCAGCCCAAAGGCAGCCCTGGGGCGGGGCGGCACCCACCACGGCACTCATCACGGGGCGCATTCGCGCGAGTGCTCCGGGTGCCGGGCTCGCGGTGCCCGTGCGTACTGGTGCTCGACGCCGGGCACGGGCAGACTTCACCGCAGGGGGCGCACACTGGATCACGAGACGAGCTGGATCACCGGACCGGCCGGATCAAGACCCGTGCGGGGTCACGGTCCGGCGCACCGGACGCACACGAGGGGGCGGAGCGGCATGGCGGAGCCCGAGTTCACGGCCAAGGGCGTGGGGATAGGGAAGCGGCTGCGTTCGCTCACCCGGGCCGGACAGGTCCGGATCAGCGACGGCCGGCTGGAGTTGCTCACCAGCTACGGCAGCGAGATCGACAGCGCGCCGGTGCAGGCGGTACGCGCCTCCAAGCCGTGGTTCGCGCCGGACGACCGGGCGCTCGCGGACCTCAACGGCAAGCGGTACCTGCTGACCCTCGGCGATCACGACCCCGCGCCCGGCGAACCGGGGCCGCCCGCGGCCCGCCGGTTCATCGAGGCCGTGCGCAAGGCCGCGCGGCGCGGCGGCTGACCGGTTCGACGGACAGCCGACCGACCTCCGTAGGGCGGGTGGCCCATCGCGAGTTGCGGTACCGCACCCCCTGCGTCACGCTGGTCTCACGTCACTCTGGGTTTACCGGCGATAACGCTGCGAACCAGCCCGCCGGACACGACAGCAGGCGGCCGTTTTTGCCGGGGCCCCTGCTGGATCCGAACTCCGTGTTCTTCCGGACCTTCTCAGTCGGGGAGTCGCAGCCGTGATCAGTCACCCAAGCAGGCACTGCACGGTGGAGCTCCATGCCCTGCCGTCGCGGATCGGCCAGGTCCGCAGAATCGTATCGGCGCAGTTGCGCTACTGGCATCTGGATCCCTTGATAGACCACGCCGCGCTCGGCGTGACGGAGCTGTTGACCAACGTCCACCGGCACGCGCAGCCCGACAAGCTGTGCACGGTGGAGATCGAGCTGCTGCTCGACCGGCTCACGGTCTCCGTGCACGACCACGACCCCCGACTCCCCGAGGTACGGGACGTGGACCCCTCCTCCACCAGCGGGCGCGGGCTCGCCATGGTGGCCGCGGTGAGCGAGAGCTGGGGGGTGCGGGCGGACGGCGAGTCGGGCAAGGTCGTCTGGTTCACCCTGCCCGCGGCGCAGCCGCCGCCCGCCACACCTGCGCGTATGCCGAGGCGGCTGACCGAGAAGCCGTCCCAGCGCTTCGCGGACGTCGAACACGGGGTCGATGTCCGTCGGGCGGCACACGCTGCCGCTCGGTCCGCTGTCGCGGGGTGAGCGGAGGAGCCGGTCGCTCCTCCGCTCATCCTGTGGGCACGCTCGGGCTCGCCCGCCCCCCGGCAGGCTCTCCCGGGCTCTCCCACTCACCCGGCAGGTCCTCCCGGGCTGTCCCGCTCACCCGGCAAGCCCTCCCTGGCTCCCCCGCTCCCTCACTCCGTGGCGATCGCCCGTAGTACGTCCAGGCGGGCCGCCCGTCGCGCCGGGCGCCAGCCTGCCAGGGCGCCGGCCGCCAGGCCCACCAGGGCCACGATCAGCAGTTGCACGGGCGGGATCGCGAAGGCGAAGCTGCTGTCGCTCGCGCCGTCCGAGGCCTTGACCAGGACCCAGCCGAGGAAGCCGCCGAGTGCGAGGCCGCCGACCGTGCCGAAGGCCGCCACGAGGACCGACTCCCAGCGGACCATGGCCCGCAGTTGGGACCGGGTCTGCCCGACGGCGCGCAACAGGCCCAGTTCGCGGGTGCGTTCGTGGATCGCCAGGGTCAGTGTGTTGGCGATGCCCAGGAGCGCGATGAGGACCGCGAGGGCCAGCAGCGCGTAGACCAGGGTGAGCATCATGTCGATGCCGCCGGCCGAGGACTGCGCGTACTCGCCGCGGGTCTGCACCTCCGGGTTGCCGTAGGCGTCCGCGACCTTCTGCACGGCCGCCTTGCCCGCCGCCGTGCTCACGCCGTCCTTGAAGGAGACCGCGACCAGGGTGTCGGAGTCCTGGGTGCGGTGCGGGGCCCAGGCGGCACGGGTGATGACGTAGTCGCCCGCGAGCTCCGACCGGCCGTAGACCGCGCGGACCGTGAAGGTCTCCTTCTTGCCGTCGGTGAAAGCGAGTTGGGCCTTGTCACCGGTGGTGAGGTGCTGCTTCTCGGCCTCGCTCCTGGTGATGGCGATGCCGTCGGTGCCGAGGTCGCTCATCGAGCCGTCGACCCGGCCGAGGTCGAAGGTGCGTTGCAGGGCGGTCGGGTCGGCGACCGTCAACGCCCTTCCCTTGCCGTCGACTTCGGCGACCCCGCGGCCCAGACCCACGGCCGTGTCGACCTCGGGCAGTTGCTGGACGGCTCCGGCGAGCCGGGGGCTGAGTCCGCTGCCGCCGGCGCCGAACGAGGGTGTGCTCACGGCCACGTCGCCGGCGAAGGAACGGGACACGGTCTGGTCCATGGTGGCCTTGAGCGAGGCCCCGAAGACGGTGAACAGCGCGACCACAGCCACGCCGATCATCAGGGCGCTCGCGGTCGCGGCCGTCCGCTTGGGGCTGCGCAGCGCGTTGCGCCGGGCGAGTCCGCCGGTGACCCCGCGCAGCTTTTCCAGGGGGCCGCCCAGGATGCGCACGGCCGTCGAGGAGGCGACCGGGCCGAGGACCACGAAGGCGACCAGGGCCAGTACGGCGCCAAGTCCCGCCAGCCAGAGGGACGGTGAGATCAGTACGCCGGTGAGGGTCGCGGCGACGGCGAGGGCACCCAGGACCGCTCCGGTGACCGCCCGCGTGCGGGAGGCGCCGGAGGAGTCGACGGCGGTCTCGCGCAGGGCCGCCAGCGGGGCGGTGCGTCCGGCGCGGGCGGCGGGCAGGAGCGCGGAGCCCAGGCAGACCACGATGCCCACGGCGAGCGGCAGCGCCATGGACAGCGCGCTGATCACCAAGTCGCCCTTGGGGAACGGGAATCCGATCGCCGGGAACAGCGCCTGCAGCCCGGCCGCGATACCGATGCCACCCGCCAGACCGGCGAGGGAGGCGGTCACGGCCACGACGGTCGCCTCGACCAGGGTGGAGGCGGTGACCTGGCGGCGCGAAGCACCCAGAGCGCGCAACAGGGCGTTCTCGCGGGTGCGTTGGGCGACGACGATCGCGAAGGTGTTGTGGATGGAGAAGGTCGCGACGAGCAGGGCGATGCCGGAGAAGACCAGCAGGAAGGTGGTGAAGATGCTAAGGAACTGGCTGGAGATCATGTCGGTGTTCTCCTGCGCCGACTCCTGACCGGTGATGGCCTCAACGCCCTTCGGCAGTACGGGAGTCAGCCGGTCCACGAGTTCCTTCTCGCTCACTCCGGGAC
Source organism: Streptomyces sp. NPDC001002 (assembly GCF_053599215.1). Classification (NCBI taxonomy): domain Bacteria; kingdom Bacillati; phylum Actinomycetota; class Actinomycetes; order Kitasatosporales; family Streptomycetaceae; genus Streptomyces; species Streptomyces sp. NPDC001002. Next base: position 29,837 of record NZ_JBSFLV010000061.1, read on the forward strand.
CGGCCCGCACCTGGATGCTCGACGCCTCGCCGGGCCTGGCCGTGAGGTACTTCTCGGCGTCGGCGCGGGTCATGCCGGTGAACGTCACCTGGGCCATGCCGTCCTCGCCGCCGAAGGTCGCGAGGCCGACGATCCTCACCTGGACCGGGTCCGGGGTGCGCAGCGTGGTCGTGTCGCCGATCTTCAGGTCGCCCTTGTCGGCGGCACCTCGGTTGACGACGACCTCGCCGGACTTCAACGGGGCACGCCCTTCGGCGAGTTGGTACGGGTTGAGCTTCGGGTCGGCGATCCAGTTGCCGGCGAGGGTGGGCGGGCCCTGGCCGCCGATGGGCTTGCCGTTCCTGCCGACCAGCTGGCCGGCGCCCTGGATCTCGGGCTCGGCGGAGGCGACACCCGGAACCTTCGCGAGGGTGTCGGCGAGGTCCGTGGCGACCGGCTGGCGTACGCCCTGGCTCTCGCCCGGTGTGGTGATGGCGTCGGCGCTGCGGACGACGGCGTCCGTGCCGCTGGTCGCGTTGCCGAACATGGTGTCGAAGCTGGCGCGCAGGGTGTCGCCCATGACGAGGGTGCCGGCCAGGAAGGCGACACCGAGGCACACGGCGAGGAAGGTGCCCGCGAAGCGCCGCTTGTGGGCGCGCAGGGAGGACACGCTCAGGCGGACTGAGGCGTTCATGACGGCACCTCGAAGGCTTTCATGCGGTCCAGGACCTTGTCCGCGGTCGGGGCTTCCATCCGGTCCACCAGGCGCCCGTCGGCGAGGAAGACGACCTCGTCGGCGTGGGCGGCGGCGACCGGGTCGTGGGTGACCATCACGACCGCGCGGGAGGTCTGGCGTGCGGTGCGGCCGAGCAGGCCGAGGACCTCGCCGCCCGCGCGGGAGTCGAGGTTGCCGGTCGGCTCGTCGGCGAAGACGACATCGGGCTGTCCGGCGAACGCCCGTGCCACGGCGACGCGTTGCTGCTGGCCGCCGGAGAGTTCGGAGGGCCGGTGATGGAGACGGTCGCGCAGGCCGACGACGTCGATCAGCGCGTCGAGCCACTCCGTGTCGCCCTTGCCGGCGCCCGCGAGGTCGAGGGGCAGCCTGATGTTCTCCTCGACGGTGAGCGTCGGCACCAGGTTGAAGGCCTGGAACACGAAGCCGACGCGGTCGCGGCGCAGGAGGGTGAGGCGGCGGTCGTCCAGCGTGCCCAGGTCGGTGTCGCCGATGTACGCGGCACCCGAGGTGAGCGTGTCGAGGCCGGCCGCGCAGTGCATGAGCGTGGACTTGCCGGAGCCCGAGGGCCCCATGATCGCGGTGAAGCGGCCGACCGGGAAGTCGACGCTCACCCCGTCCAGGGCCCTCACCTCGGTGTCGCCGCGGCCGTACACCTTCACGGCCTCGACGACCCGGGCGGCCGTCCGCGTGGCGGTCGCGGTGGTCATGCCGCACCGCCCTTGCCCGTCGTGCGGCCGAACTGCTCGTCCAGGACGGACAGCCGGCGCCAGTACTCGTCCTCGTCGATCTCACCGGACGCGAAGCGCCGGCCGAGCACGGCGAGCGGCGAGTCGCCCGAGGGGCGCGGGTCCTCGAACGCGCGCCACGGTCCGCGCCGGCCACGCCAGACGGTACGGCGCAGCAGGGTGACGACGCCGACCACGACGGCCGCCCAGATCAGCGGGAAGAACAGGATCCACGGGCCGGGCCCGCCGCCGTTCCAGTTCGCGAGGGTCTCCATGTCGATTCATCTCCTTTAAGAGGTTCCGGTGCCCCGACGGGGCTTCCGGTGATGTATCGAGACTGGCCGCGCGGAGGGGTCCCGGTCGTCGTACGGCCAGCGGCAGTGGGCGTACCTCCCGGGGAGTACGCGGGCCGATCGCGGCTGCTCCCGGCGGGCCGCGGAGGTCTGCCGGAAAGGTCTCGACTTCTGTAACTACTGGTATGTACAGTCGGCCCATGAGCACCTCGGAGCGACTGATCGAGTCCACCCGTGAGCTGCTGTGGGAGCGCGGTTACGTGGGCACCAGCCCCAAGGCGATCCTGGAGCGCGCGGGCGCCGGGCAGGGCAGCATGTACCACCACTTCGCGGGGAAACAGGACCTCGCCCTGGCCGCGATCCGGCGGACGGCCGAGGAGTTGCTGGCTACCGCCGAGGGAGTACTCGACGGCCCGGGGACGCCGTACGAACGGATCGAGGCGTATCTGCGCCGCGAGCGTGATGTGTTGCGCGGCTGTCCTGTCGGGCGTCTCACGATGGATCCGGACGTCATCGCCAGCGACGAGCTGCGCGCCCCGGTGGACGAGACGCTCGACCGGATCCGGGAGCGGCTCGCCGGGATCGTCGAAGAGGGCAAGGAGCAGGGGCAGTTCGCGCCCGCGCTGGACGGCGAGGCGATCGCCGCGACCGTCCTCGCGACCGTGCAGGGCGGTTACGTCCTCGCCCGCGCCTCCGGCGATCCCGCCGCCTTCGACACCGCCGTCCGAGGCCTGCTCTCCCTGCTGGCACCGCGACAGGAAGGCATCCGATGCACGCCATGCAGTACGAGTTGACCCTGCCCGCCGACTACGACATGGCCGTGATCCGCGGCCGGGTCGCCCGCGTCGGCCACCTGCTCGACGCCTGGGACGGCCTCGGCATCAAGACGTACCTCGTCCGCGAGCGCGGGGGGCACGGCTCGCCGGTCAACCAGTACGCGCCGTTCTACCTGTGGAACACCATGGAGGGCATGAACACCTTCCTCTGGGGAGGCGCCTTCCAGGGGCTCAGCAACGACTTCGGGCGACCGTCGATCCGGCAGTGGACCGGTCTGGCGTACGAGGAGGGCGGCGCCGCCGACTCACCCGCGCGGTTCGCGGTACGACGGCGTCAACCGGTGCCAGAGAGCGTGCAGTTGGTGGAGGTCATGGCGGAGGCGGTACGGGAGACGGAGCGGCTGGCCGGGGCGGACGGGGCGGTGCTCGCGGCGGCGGCCGTCGACACGGGCCGCTGGGAGCTGGTGCACTTCTCGCTCTGGGAGCACGACACGCCCAAGGCCGACGGGGATGTGTTCGAGGTGCTGCACCTGTCGGCGCCGGGACGGGGACGGTTGCCGCGCGGGCGGCAGTGGTGAGCACGGGCCGTACGGCAGCGGTGGGCACCGTCCGTACGGTGCTGGGTGATGTCGACCCGCGGAGCCTGGGCGTGTGCGACGCGCACGACCATCTGTTCCTCAGCAGCCCGCAGTTACCTGGGCAGGAGTTGAACGACGGGACCGCCGCACGGGCCGAGTTGGAGGCCTTCCGCGCGGCCGGCGGGTCGGCTGTCGTCCAGTGGACGCCGTACGGCATGGGGCGGCGGGTCGCCGATCTGCCTCAACTGTCCCGTGCCGCCGGGGTGCACGTCGTCTGTGCGACGGGGCTGCATCAGGCCGCGCACTACGCACCGGAGGTGCTGGATGCGGTGCGTGGGAAGCTGGCCGACCTCTTCGTCTCCGAACTCACCGAGGGAATCGGCACGTTGGGGGTGCGGGCGGGGCTGATCAAGGTGGCCGGCGGGTTCCACGGGCTCGACGCGCATGCCCGTTGGACCATGACCGCCGCGGCCGAGGCGCAGCTCGCGACCGGCGCGCCCATCGCCGTGCACCTGGAACTGGGCACGGGCGCGCTCGACGTACTCGACCTGCTCTGCGGGGAGTTGGGCGTGCCGGCTCATCGGGTGATCCTCGGCCATCTCAACCGGTCCCCCGACCTCGTGATCCACCGTCAGGCCGCCGAGTCGGGCTGCTGGTTGGCCTTCGACGGGCCGTCCCGCACCAACCACGCCACCGACTGGCGCATGCCGGACGCCGTACGGGCCCTCGCGGAGGCCGGGTTCGGCCATCGGTTGCTGCTCGGTGGGGACACGGTTGTCGCGGGGGCGCGGTCGGTCGACGGTGGGCCGGGGATGCCGTATCTGCTGCGGCGGGTACGGCCGCGGCTCGCGCTGGACCTGGGTGAGGAGTTGACGGACCGCATCCTCACCGAGAATCCTGCCTCCGCCTTCGCCGTCGAGTGGCGTTGAGCGCGTGCAACTCGCGGCTCCCCCGGTCGAGTTCAGATGAGGTCGACCGGGATGCGATGGTCGGGGGAGCCGTCCTTGGCCAGGATCCAGAGGGCGTCGGCGACCGCGTGGTAGAGAACGAGGCCGGAGTCGTCCTGGACGTCGGCGGCTGTCCAGACCAGTCCCCCGTGGACGACCGAGCGACGCGAGAAGACGTCGATCGCGCGCTCGATCTCCGGCTCGGCAACTCGGGTGGCGACGGCGGACATGTAGACGCCCTGGCCGGTGCCGATCGGGACCGAGGAGTCGAACACCACGATGCCCACCTCGGGGCGTACCGCGATGTTGCGGGAGTGGGTGGCCTGCGTCGAGGAGACCCAGACGAACTCCCGGCAGTCCGCGTGGGCGAAGTAGACGGGCGTGCTCCAGGGCCGTCCGTCCTGGTCGGCGGTGGCGAGGACCATGTACCGGTTGGCTTCGACGATGCCGCGCGCGATCTCCGCGGGCGTTGCGGTGGCGGCCATGTCAGCTACTCCTGCGGTAGGTGAGCGCGAAGTCGTGCTCGTAGTCGGCCGAGGCGTCCTTCGTGATCTCCCAGGCGCCGCTGATGGTGTTGCCGTCGGCACTGAACCGCCCGGTGAACCGCTGCCGGAACGACAGCGGCGTGAAGTCCGCTGTCTCCCGCACGAGTTGCCACAGCCCGTCGACGAAGGTCATCGCGTAGACGCGTACGACCCCGCGGCTGTCGAAGTAGTGCTGTGTGTAGCCGCCGGTGTCCGCGTCGACCGCGATGACGGACATGGTGTCCGGTGCCTCCGGGAGCGGCACTTCGGTGCGCTGGACGAGGAATCGTCCGTCCAGGGTCCACTCGAACACGCTGCGGCCCGGGGGCACCGTCCGGCCGGGGAAGTCGGCGCGCAACTCCCACTCGCCGACCAGGATGTCCAACCGTGCCAGAGCCTCCTGGCGTGCCGGTTCGCTCACCGTGCACACCTCCCTCTCCTCGATCACGTCGATCGTCACTGCTATGACCGGGGCAGCGAGCGAAACTCATCGGCACCGGTGGAGAGGGAGGTGTCCGGGACCGAATGCCTACGCCACGGAGATGTCCACCGACGGCCGCAGCTTTGCCGCCGCCGACAGGGCCTCGTGGGCCGGGTGGGTGTCGAAGGCCGTCAACAGGGCCTTGTCGGCCGGGAGTTCGGCCGCCGGGTAGGCGATCTGCTCGAAGGCCGCCTGGAAGCGGGGGCTCCAGCGGCGGGTGCCGAGGCGGGCCGTGCGGGAGCAGTTGTCGACCATGTAGGCCACGTTCCGTGCGTGCATGTAGGGCAGCAGGGAGTCGACGGCCTCGATGACGGACTCGTTGACGATCTCCGACCAGGGGTGGCCGCGTTCGGCGAACTCGTCGATCTGGGCCGTCATCGTGGCGACGAACACGCCCGCGGTGAACGGGTCGACGGGCACGTCGTGTTCGGCACGGCGGGCGTGCACCTCGTCGCTCACCGACCACATCGGGGAGCCGCCGATCACACTCATCGGACGGCTGCCGAGCCGCCGCTCGGCGAGGATGACGCTGCGCAGTTCGGTGCCGTCGGCGACCTCGTCGTAGATCTCCGCGACGATCTCGCGCGCCGGACCGTAGGTGGCCGTGTACGCGCGGTCGAAGACGTCACGGCCGGCCGCGTCGAGGTTCTCGCGCACGGCTCGGAGTCCCTCGTGCGAGATGGTGCGCGCGATCGGCCCGGTGATGTTCTCGCAGGAGCGTTCGTACGCGGTGACCGGGTCGTCCCCGGCCAGCCGCCAGCGCGTGTAGAGGCTCTCGACGATGCCGTGGACGGCGCCGGCCAGGATGGCGCGTTCGCCGACGATGTCGGAGCGGTACTCGCTGTCCAGGGTGGTACGGAAGGTGTACGGCGAGCCGAGCGCGACCGACCAGCCGAGCGCGAGGTCCGTGGCGCGTCCGTCGGGGTCGGCGTGCACCGCGAAGCTGCTGTTGATGCCGGCGCCGTTGATCTCCTCGCCCTGCCGGTACAGCCTGCGCACCGAGTCCCCCATGCCCTTGGGGCAGACGCCGATCACGCCGTGTCCGGGCGGGAACTCCCCACCCGTCTCCCGGAGATGGCCGACCAGGAAGCCGTGCGAGAGACCGATCACGGCCTCGGGCTTGAGGACCGCGAAGATCTCCTCGTGGTGCGCGGCGAGTGCCGCGTCGGCGATCAGCAGGATGACGAGGTCGCTGTCGGCGGCCACGGCGAGCCAGTCGCCGAGCGTGCCGTCCTCCTCGGAGAAGCCGTTGGCCCGCGCGTCGGCGGACGAGGCGGAGCCCGGGCGCAGTCCGACGGCCACCTGGATGTCCGTGCCGGCCAGCGAGTCCCTGAGGTTGAGGGCCTGGGCGCGGCCCTGCGGACCCCAGCCGAGGACGCCGACGCGGCGGACCCCGGCGAAGGCCTGCGGGAGCAGCGGGAAGAGGTGCCGTCCGCCCCGCAGGACGGTCTCGGTGCCGCCGGGCACATCCATCGTTTCGAGGGGGAAGACGTGGGAGGTGTACGTGGTCGAGGTCATGGTCGAGTTGTAGGCTCCGGGCAGGCATTGCGGCAAGCGCAACTTGTGCAGCGCGCTGTTGCGTGAAGTGAAACGGCGAGGTCAGCGAATGCGGGACGATCATCGGGAGTTGCGGCTCTTCCTGCATCTGGCGCAGTCCCTGAACTTCGGGCGCACGAGCCTCGACTGCCATGTCAGCCCGGCCACGCTCACGCGCACGGTGCAGCGGCTGGAAGCGGACCTCGGGCATCGGCTGTTCGAGCGTGGACCGCGCGGGGTGTCGCTGACCGCCGAGGGTCACCGGTATCGCGAATACGCCGTCCAGGCACTGGAGTTGTGGCGCACCTACCGCGAGGAGCATCCCGCGCCGGCCGAACTCACCGGCCGGCTCGCGGTGTTCGCGACGGTGACCGCCTGCCAGGCGCTGCTGCCCGACCTGTTGGCGCCCTTCCGGGCCGCCCACCCGCAGGTCCGGCTCGATCTGCGCACCGGCGACGCCGCGGCCGCGCTGGCCCGGCTGGACGAGGGCGAGGTGGACGCGGCCGTCGCGGGGATTCCGGCGCGGCTGCCGGAGGCGCTGGTGAGCCGCACGGTGGCGGTGACCGAGCTGGTCCTCGTCACGGCCCGGGACCGGCCGGACCCCGGTCTCGACGGGCCCTTCGTCCTCCCCCACCGCGGCCTGGTGCGCGACGCGGCCGACCGGTGGTTCCGGGCCCGCGGCAGAACGCCCGAGGTGGCGTGCGAGCCGGACGGCCACGAGGGGCTGCTGACCCTGGTCGCGCTGGGCTGCGGCACGGGCGTGGTCCCCAGGCTCGTACTCGATCACAGTGCGGTGCGCGACCGGCTCACAGTACTGCCCGCCGATCCGGCGCCGGAGCCGTTCCCGATCGGGCTGTGCGTCCGGCGGGCGGATCTGCGGCGGCCTACGGTGGCGGCGCTGTGGATGCCGGTGCCGGTGTCGTTGCGCCGGTGACTGTGCGCCGTCTGCCCCGCGCCGGTGACGTTGCGCCGGTGACGGTCGGCGCCTCAGCGTCGGTGACCGCCGGCGCCCCCGCACCCGTAAGTCAGGACGTGCCCCTGCCCAGGTCGAGCCGCTCGACGCGCTCCACGTTCTGCCGGTCCTCGGCGTCCTCGCTGGCCTCTCCCGCGAACCACGCGTCGAGGATCTCCCCGAGCAGCGGCTCGGACGTCAGACGCAGGCTTAGGGCGAGCACGTTGGCATCGTTCCAGCGCCGGGCCCCGTCCGCCGTGTAGGCGTCCGTGCACAGGGCCGCCCGTACGCCCGGCACCTTGTTGGCGGCGATGGACGCGCCGGTGCCGGTCCAGCAGCAGACGACGGCCTGGTCGGCGGTTCCGGCGGCGACCTCCTGGGCGGCGGCCGAGGAACACGCGGCCCACTGCGGGTCGTCGCCCGGGGACAGCGCCCCGTGGGCCACCACCTCGTGCCCGCGCTTGCGCAGCTCCGCGACGAGGGCGCGGGCCACGGGTTCGTCCATGTCCGAGGAAACGGAGATCCGCATGCCCGCGAGCCTACGCGACGGGCCCTACGCCAGCGCTCCCAGCGGGTCGTCCAGGACCGGCTGCCAGGCCAACTCTGCCGCTCCGACAAGGCTGTTGTGGTCGAGGGTGCAGGGCAGGATCGGGACGCCGCCGCTCTGGCCCCACAGGCTGCGGTCGGCGACGACCGCGCGCAGCCGCTCGGGGTCGGCGTCCAGGAGGGTGCGGTGCAGACCGCCGAGGATGATGCGGTCGGGGTTGAGGATGTTCACCAGTCCTGCGAGGCCGAGGCCGAGGCGGTCGATGAGAGTCTCGGTGGCCGTGCGGATCGACGGGTCGTCGTAGTGGTTGCGGATCAGGTCCATGGCCTGGTGGAGGAGCGACACCACGGGGCCGGGCTCGCGGTGCGCGGCGGTGAGGAAGGCCAGCGGGTCGGCCTCGACGTCGAGGCAGCCGCGGCTGCCGCAATGGCAGGGGCGGCCCTCGGGGTTGACGGTGAGGTGGCCGACCTCCAGGGCCAGGCCCGAACTGCCCGTGTGCAGACGGCCGTCCAGTACCAGCGCGCCGCCCACGCCCCGGTGTCCGGTGGCCACGCAGAGCAGGTCCCGGGCGCCGCGGCCCGCTCCGTGCCGGTGTTCGGCGAGGGCGGCGAGGTTCACGTCGTTGCCCGCGAAGGCCGGTCCGGTGATGCCGGCGGCGTGCACGCACTCCGCGAAGATCCGGCGTACGGGCGCGCCCGCGGGCCAGGCCAGGTGCAGCGGGTTGAGGGCGAGGCCCTCCGGTTCGGCGACCGCGGACGGTACGGCGAGACCGGCGCCGACGCACCGCAGTCCCGTCTCGCGCAGCAGCCCGGCGCCGGCTTCCACGACCGAGCCGAGGACCTTGGCGGGGTCGGCGTCGACGGTCTCGCGGCCCGCGGCGGTGGCGACGATCCGGCCGCCGAGGCCGACCAGCGCGGCCCGGAACCCGTCGGCGTGCACCTGTGCGGCCAGCGCGACGGGCCCGTCGTCCGCGACGGAGAGCCGGTGCGAGGGGCGGCCCTGCGAACCGGCCGCCGCGCCGGGCCGGGCGTCCACCCGGATCAGCCCGAGCGCCTCCAACTCGGCGGCGACCGCGCCGGCCGTCGCGCGCGTCACGCCGAGCTCGGCGGTGAGCACCGCCCTGGTCGGCGCCCGCCCGGTGTGTACGAGCTCCAGCGCGGGTCCGAGCGCACCGCGCCCTCGGTCCAACCGCGCTCTCGGGGTGGTCCCTTCCCCCGCCGGCCGGGGGTCAGCCTTGCCGCTCATGAAGGCGAGTCTCCCATGATCCGCAGGTACGACGACTACCGGACGACTACAGACCGCCGACCCGGAGCGTGATGTTCAGACGCCCTGTCAGCCCCAGTTCCGCCGGCGCGGTGCCCGGGTGCACCCTGGGCACCCCGTGGTACGCGAGACGGGAAGGGCCGCCGAAGACGAACAGGTCGCCACTGCGCAGTTCGACATCCGTGTACGGCTTGGTACGGGTCTCGGGGTTGCCGAAGCGGAAGACGCAGGTGTCGCCGAGGCTCAGGGACACCACTGGGGCGTCCGACTTCTCGTCGGCATCGCGGTGCATGCCCATGCGGGCGTCGCCGTCGTAGAAGTTGATCAGGGCGATGTCGTAGGCCGCCGGAGCCTGCTGCGGTCCGAGTGCGTCGACAACGGCCCGGCGGCCCAGCTCGCCCAGCCAGGCCGGGAAGGGCTTCACCGGGGCGCCGTCACCGTCGACGGCCGTGGAGGCGTAGGCGTACGGGTACCAGTGCAGGCCGAGGCAGACCTGGCGGGCGGTCATCGTGCCCCCGCCGGGGGTGCGAACCGTGCGCAGACCGGCCGGCGGGCGGGCCCAGGTGCGGCACTCCGCCACGAGTTCGCGCTGCCGACGAGGGTCCAGCCAGTCGGGTACGTGGACCGCGCCGGGCGCGATCTCGGTGCGTTCGCGGGGGAAGAGTTCGGCCTCGTCCATGGCTCCCATCCTGCCCGAACGGGCCTGAGCTGCGGCTCCGCTAGCCTTGAGCACAATGAACGACCGTATGACGACGCCATGGGGCGAGCGCGAGCTGGCCCGTTTTCCCGAGGATCCGCGCGACCGGCTCCGTGCCTGGGACGCCTCCGACGAGTATCTGCTCAGGCATCTCGCGGAGGAGGGCATCCCCTTGTCCGGCACCGTCGTGGTCGTGGGCGACCGCTGGGGCGCCCTGGTCACCGCCCTCGCGGAGTACGAACCCGTGCAGGTCACCGACTCCTTCCTCACCCGTGAGGCGACCCGCGCCAATCTCGACCGGGCCGGCGTCGGGATCGGTGCCGTGCAGCTCCTCACCACCCAGGATCCGCCGCCTGACCGGGTCGACGTGCTGCTGGTGCGGGTGCCGAAGAGCCTGGCGCTCCTGGAGGACCAGCTGCACCGGCTGGCGCCCGGAGTGCACGCGGGCACGGTGGTCGTCGGCACGGGCATGGTGAAGGAGATCCACACCTCGACGCTGCGCCTGTTCGAGCGGATCCTCGGGCCGACCCGCACCTCCCTCGCTGACAAGAAGGCCCGCCTGATCTTCTGCACGCCGGACCCCTCGCTGCGGCGCGGGACGAACCCCTGGCCGTACAGCTACGCCCTCCCGGACGGTGTGGGCGCGGTGTCCGGGCACACCGTCGTCAACCACGCGGGCGTCTTCTGCGCCGACCGGCTCGACATCGGCACGCGCTTCTTCCTGAGCCACCTGCCCAGCGGAACCGGCGCCCGCCGCGTGGTGGACCTGGGCTGCGGGAACGGTGTCGTCGGTACGGCGGTGGCGCTCACCGATCCGGACGCCGAAGTGCTGTTCGTCGACGAGTCGTTCCAGGCCGTCGCCTCCGCGGAAGCGACGTACAAGGCGAACGGGGTGCCCGGGCACGCCGAGTTCCGGGTCGGCGACGGGCTCACGGGGGTGGCCGACGGGAGCGTGGACCTCGTACTCAACAACCCGCCGTTCCACTCGCACCAGACGACGACGGACGCGACGGCGTGGCGGATGTTCACCGGGGCGCAGCGGGTGCTCGGGGCGGGTGGCGAGCTGTGGGTGATCGGCAACCGGCACCTCGGGTACCACGCGAAGCTGCGGCGGCTGTTCGGCAACTGTGAACTTGTCGCCGGTGACGCGAAATTCGTGGTGCTGAGGGCGGTCAAGGAGTAGCCCGCGGCGGGTAAGCACCTCCGGAATTGACCGAGAATGCCTTTGCCGACTTCAGCGAGATAATGTGCCGCCAGTCGGACTGCTCAACCTTGTTTTGAAAAGGCATCGCCGCCAAGCTGCCACATTTCATAGTTCCCGCATTCCGCCGTGATCTCGGCCGCCGCCTGAGCCGCGGCGAAGAAGTCGTCGACCACCGGCGAGGTGTGCGATGCGGCCGCCGCGAGGCACACCTGGTCGGGTGCCAGTTCCGGAATGGGCACATAGCTGATGTCCGGATGTGAGTAGAACACCGTCGCCGAACGGGCCAGGAACGAGATGCCCCGGCCGGCCGCGACATGCTCCAGCGTCTCGTCCACCCCGCGCACCGGGTACCCGGCGTCGGGGTGCGGGCGCCTGGTGGGCTGGGTGCTCGGGTCGGCATGCCAGACCAGCGGTTCGCCGGCCAGGTCGGCCTCGGTGACCTTCTCCTTGCCGGCCAGCCGGTGGCCGGCGGGCAGCACCACCACCCGCGGCTCGGTGTACAGCGGGGTGACGCGCAGACCGGCCTCGTCGATAGGGAGCCGCACATAGCCGACGTCGATGCTGCCGTCGAGCAGCATCGAAGCCTGCTCGTCGCCCTCGATCCGCCGCACGTCCACGACCACGTCCGGGTGCCGGGCCTCGAACGCCCGCGTCGCCGGGCTGACCGGGATGCCGGCCCGGAAACCGACCATCAGCCGCCGGCTGCCGCGGGCGGCCACGGCCACCCGGCGGCGGACCGCGTGCGTGGAGGCGAGCAGCGGACCGGCGTCGGCCAGCAGCTGTCGGCCCGCGTCGGTCAGTGCCACGCCATGGCGATCCCTGGTGAACAGCGAGTAGCCGAGATCCTGCTCAAGGGCGCGGATCTGCCGGCTGAGCACCGGCTGCGCGATATGCAGCTCTTCGGCGGCACGGCCGAAGTGCAACCGGTCGGCCACGGCGACGAAGTAGCGCAGTTTGCGCAGGTCCAGATCCATGGCGCCTCCCGGTCCGGTGATGCTTTCAGGGTATCACCGCGAATAAAAGAGGTCTTGGACACTCAACTCAGGTCAATGGCAACCTGAATAAGTACCCGATGCGGCCGGAACGAATTCCGCAGAAAGAATTCGACGGCATCGACGAAATAGCCATTATCAACGACGGGTGGACATGACGTCCTATCCCGCTGCAGAAAGCAGGCTCACCAATGAGCAGCATCAGCATTATCGGGCTGGGGAACATGGCCGGCGCCCTGGCCGACCGGGCGCTCGCCGGAGGTAACGCCGTCGAGATCATCGGCCGCGACCCGGCCAAGGCCAAGGAATTCGCCGCCGCGCTCGACGGCGCCACGATCGGGACGACCGGCGCCGCCCCGGCCGGGGACATCGTTGTCCTCGCTGTGCCGTACGCCGGCGCGGCGGCGGTGGTGAGCGAGTACGGGGACGCACTGCGGGGCAAGGTCATCATCGACATCACCAACCCCGTCTCCCCCGACCTCCAGGGCTTTGTCACCCCCGACGGCAGTTCCGGCGCGCAGGAGATCGCCAAGGCCGCCCCCGCCGACGCGCAGGTCGTCAAGGCGTTCAACACCCTGTTCTCCCATGTCCTGGCGGCCGGTCCGGCCGAGGGCCGCCCATTGGACGTGTTCATCGCCGGCGACGACGCGCAGGCGAAGACACGTGCGTCGGCGTTCATCGTGAGCCTGGGGCTGCGCCCGCTGGACACCGGGCAGTTGGCGATGGCGCGGGCTCTGGAGAACGTCGCCCTGCTGCAGCTGGGCCTCGTCGCCCACTCCGTCGGGCACACCGACTTCTCGCTCGGCGTCAGCATTCTCGGCTGAGCGCAGCCGCACCAGCACTTCTCGCGCCAGACCAATCTCAAGGAGCAGCAGCGTGCGCGTCTTCATCACTGGCGGGACCGGCCATACCGGTTCGTACATCATCCCCGAGCTCATCGCCGCGGGACATGAAGTCACCGGCCTGGCCCGGTCGGACACGGCCGCGGCGGCGGTGTCCGCGCTCGGCGCGAAGGTGCGTCGCGGCGACCTCGATGATCTCGACGGGCTCAAGGAGGCGGCCGCGGACTCCGACGGCGTCATCCATGTCGCGCACAGGCAGGATCTGCTCCCCTCCGGCGGGATCGACGCCGTGGCCGCCGCGGAGCTTCCGATCATGCTCGCGTACGGCGAAGCACTGGCAGGGACCGGAAAGCCGCTGGTCGCGGCTGGGAGCATCGGCTCGCCCGGGAATCTGGGCCGGCCGGCCACCGAGGAGGACCCGGCCCTTCCCGGCGGCGATGAGCACAAGGGCACCCTGCGGGTTCGCAACGTCGTGGAAACCGCCGTGGTCGGCCTCGCCGAGCGGGGCGTGCGGTCTTCGGTCGTGCGGATCGCCAACATCGCGCACAGCACCACCGATCGTGCCGGCTTCCTTGTGCAGCTGATCGCGCTCGCGAAGGAGAAGGGTTTCGTCGGCTACCCCGGGGACGGCGCGAACCTGTGGAACGCCGTGCACGTCCGCGATGTCGCCTCGGTGTTCCGCCTGGCGCTGGAGAAGGGGCCGGCCGGCAGCTACTGGCACGCGGTCGGGGACGGTGCCATCCCGCTCCGCGAGATCGCCGAGGCCCTTGGCAGCCGTCTGGACCTGCCGGTCGTGAGCGTTCCCGCGGACGTACTGATGGTGCCGGGCTACTTCGGGTTCCTGGCGAACATAGTCACGCAGAGCTACCCGGCGTCCAACCTCATCACCCGCCGGACCCTCGGCTGGGAACCCGCTCAGCCCGGCCTGCTCGCCGATCTGGACAACGGCCACTACTTCTCGGCCAGTTGACGGCAGGGACCTGGTCGGCCGGTTCGTCCCCGGCCGCCTGGGGCCGGGGACGACATCCCCGTCTACGTCAGTGCCCGTGCCGCCTCTCCAGGCGGTTCAGGACGGCGGTCGCCATGACGGCCTCGCCCTTGGCGTTGGGGTGGGCCGGGGCCGCCGGGGAAGCGGGCTGCAGCGGCTCGATCCAGCGGTCCGCGGGCGCCTTGCACATGTCGTGGCCGATGGTCGGCTTGTAGGTGTCGACGTACTCCGCGCCGTTCACTGCTGCCACCAGGCGGAGCATCAGGTTGAGGCGCTTCCCGGTGTCCCGCAGGTAGGGGAAGTCCTTGGCGGCGAAGGGCGCGGAGGGGTAGCAGCCGCTGCCGTCGTCGGGCAGGAGGTCCGGGTAGCCGACGACGAGCACGCGCGCGTGGGGCGCCTTCGCGTGGATGGCCCGGAGCACCCGGGTGACCTTGGGTGCGGTGTTGAGGATGTTCAGCACCAACTGGTCGGTCCCGGACGAGGTGTAGTACTTCTGGCACGGATTGCCCGCCAGGTCCGTCGAACTCAGCTTGGCGCAGGTGCCGATGATGGTGCTGAACCCGATGTCGTTGCCGCCGATCTGGACCGTCACGAGATCGGTGTCGCGCTGGACGGCGTTGAGTTGAGGGCCGTTCGTCCCCTGCGCCTTCCACATCTCCTCGGTGGTCGCACCGCTGCAGCTCACGTCCTTGAGCACGGTCCCTCGACGGTCCGCCGCCACCAGCGAGGGGTAATTGCGGTCGGAGCGGGCGCAGTTCGCGTCCACCTGGGTCGGGATGTTCGGGCCCGCGGTGTACGAGTCGCCGAGCGCCACATACCGCGTGTGGCGGTCGTGGCCCGAACCGTGCGCCGCCGCGGGTGCCGCGGAGGCGACGACGAGCGCGCAGCCACTGACCGCCGCCGCGGCCGCCACAACCCTGCGGCGGCCGGGTGCCGTTGCGGCCGGATTCAGCTCACGCGTCATGAAGATCCCCCTGATCCGAGTCGAGACAACGGGACGGGCCCGGTGAAGTCCTCGCTCATTCAACTGCCTTTGTATACCGGTCGGTAAGTCCCGGGGGCCAGAGGTCGGCAGCGATGAATTCGAACGCAGGCGCGGTGAGCCGTCCGTACGCGATGCCGTGACACGCGCAACGAGCCGCGGGCGCGAGGCCCACGGCTCGTTGTCAGGCGTGCGTGCCGACGGTGTCCGTACGGCTGGTCAGTCCGTGTCCTCGCAGTGATTGCCCACCGCCGGGTTGAGCAGACCGACGATGTTGACGGAGTTGCCGCAGACGTTGAGGTCCAGGTCCACGGGTACCTGCACGACGTTTCCGGAGAGCACGCCCGGGCTGTCGGTGGCGACACCGGAAGGGTCCGGGTCCGCGCTCGCCGTACCGGCACACAACATCAACGCCGCACCCGCCAGACCGACCGCTGCCGTCAGACGCTTCCTCATGAAGAACTCCTGTCACTCGGAGAGGCATGTCCTTCCACGCTGCCGGTGTTTCCGGGGACCCCGACACTCTTCGGCGGCCGAACGGGTGGCGGCCCCGGCTCGGCGGCCTCGCGGTCCCAGGTGGTGGCGGTGACCCCGCGCTCGCGCAGAACCGCCTTGCGGACCTTGCCGGTCGCGGTGAGCGGCAGCTCCGTAACGGCGTCGACGTACCGGGGCACCGCGAAGGCGGGCAGCTCGCCGGCACAGTGCCGTACGAGGTCCAGGGGGTCCAGCAGGTGGCCGGGCCCGGGGACGACCGCGACCATCACCTCGTCCTCGGCCAGCTCCGAGGGCACCGGGAAGGCCGCCGCGTCGGCGACCGCCGGGTGCGCGCGGACGGCCGACTCCACCTCCTGCGAGGAGATGTTCTCGCCGCGTCGGCGGATGACGTCCTTGATCCGGTCCACGAAGCGGAACCATCCGTCGGGTTCGCGTACCACCCGGTCCCCGGTCCGCCGCCATGCGGTGGGACCAGGCTCGGGCTCCCCCAAGTAGCCGGTGCAGAAGGCGAATTCGCGTGCGCTGCGGACCACCAGCTCACCCGCCACCCCGTCCGGAACGGGAGCCAGCAGCTCGTCGACCACGCGTGCGGAGAAGCCGTCGCGCACCGTGCCCATGTAGCCGGGGCGCTGGTTCTCGGGCGTCGCCCCGATGACGAGGTTCGTCTCCGTGGACCCGAACCCGTCGACGAGCGTCACCCCGAACCGCTCGCGGAACGGCTCCCACGCCGAGGCGGGGATGGCCGGGGAGAGCCCGCACCGGGCCCGGTGCGCACGGTCGCCGGGGCCCTGGGGCCGGGCCAGCAGCATGGGCACCATCGCGCCCAGCAGATAGACGACGGTGGCCCCGGCCCCGGCCACCCGTTCCCAGTACCTCGATGCCGAGAACCGCCCGTCGATCACGCAGCTCGCACCCACGGCCATCGCCTGCGTCAGGGTGGTCAGGGCGTTGGTGTGGAACAGCGGGAGACAGGTGTACAGCACGTCGTCGGCGGTGAGGCGGAGGGAGTCCGACACATTCCGGCCCCACCAGACGGCCTGGGCGTGCGGGCAGCGCACACCGCGTGGCGTCCCCGTGGTGCCCGAGGTGAACAGCACGAAGGCGGTGTCGTCCGGGCGCACTTGGGCGGGAGGCACGGCCGCGGTCGTGCCCGGCGCCGGGACGCCGTCCCCGCCCAGGGTCCACAACTCCCCCTGGAATCCGGCCGCTACGACACGATCCGCCAAGTCCTCGTCCACCAGCAGGAATCGAGCCTCGGCCGCAGTCAGCACCTGCCTGAGTCCATCGCCCCGCAGGCCGGTGTTGAGGGGGATCAGCACCGCTCCGAGCCAGGCGCAGCCGAGGATGAGGTCGACGACCTCGATCCGGTTGCCGGCCATGACGGCGACCCGGTCGCCCCGTCGACAGCCGCGCTCCGCGAGCGCCCCCGCCATGCCGGCCGCGGCCGTACGGGTCTGCGCGTACGTCCGCGTCACCTCGCCCACCCGCAGGAAGGGCCGCTCGCCGAACTCCCCGGCCGCCGCGTCGAGCAGACCGGGGATGGTGTCAGCAAGGGCGGTGGCGCCGAGGCCGGTGTCGTTCATCGCAGCACTCCGGCCTCCCGAAGTCCCCGGATGCGCTCCGCCGAGAAGCCCGCCACCTCGCTCAGTACGGCGTCGGTGTCGGCGCCGAGTACGGGCGCGGCCTCGCGGATCCCGCCGGGCGTGCGGGTGAGGCGGATCGGGACGCCCTCGTGGAGGAAGGCGCCCGCGACCGGGTGCTCCTTGCGCACGTAGAAGCCGCGGGCCCGCAACTGCGGGTCGTGCTCGACGAGTTCACGTCCGTCCTGGACGACACCGGCCGGGACGCCACGTGCCTGGAGCGACTCGGCGGCGCTCTCGACGGACAGCGTGCGGGTCCACTCCCCCAGCGCGGTGTCGACCAGGTCCGCCGCTTCTCTCCGCGCCTCCGCCGTACGGGTCCGTTCGTCGGTGGCGAGGTCCGGGCGGCCGATCACCTCGCACAGCGCCGCCCATTCGGTGTCGTCGCGGACGCTGACGGCCAGCCAGCGGTCGGCGCCGAGGCAGCGGTGGACGCCCTGCGGGCTCCAGCTCGGGTGGGTGTTGCCGCTCGGTGTCACCGCCGGTCCGCCGAGGAGGCTGGTGCCCATGTGGGCGGCGATCGCCTCCAGTTGGGAGAGGTCGATGTGCTGTCCGCGTCCGGTGACCTCCCGGTGCTCCAGTGCGGCGACCGTGGCGAGGGCCGCCTGCAGACCCGCGACGATGTCGCCGTGGCCGTAGATCACCCCGACCACGTCGTCCGGTCCCCAGCCGGTCAGTCCGGTCAGGCCCCCGCTCGCCGAGACCGTGTCGGCGTACGACACCCAGCCGTTGCGCGGTCCGGTGTGGCCCATGCCCGACATGCTGACGTAGACGAGGTCCGGGTTGATGCGGGTCAACTCCTCGTATCCCAGGCCGAGTTTCTTCATGACCGTGGAGCTGAAGTTCTCCACGAGGACGTCGGAGTGGGCGATGAGTTCGCGGAGCACCGCGATGCCGTCGTCGGTCCGGGTGTCGAGGGCGATGCTGCGCTTGTTGCGGTTGACCTCGTTGAAGTAGCCGTTGGTGTTCGGGTCCGTGTGGGGGCCGCGGGAGAGGTGCATGAAGGGGGCGAAGCGGGTGGGGTCGGGGCGGCCCGCGGACTCGACCTTGATGACGTCGGCGCCGTGGTCGGCGAGGATCTTGGTGCAGTACGGGCCGGCCAGGACCCAGGTGAGGTCCAGGACGCGGATGCCCTGGAGGGCGGGGCCTGCGGAGGTCTGCCGCACAGGGGGTTCGGTGCGTGGTCCGGCGTGCATCAGCTCTTGGTCCGCGCCCACGCCCCGGACCTCCAACTCCCGTACCCGGTGGCCTTCCGGGAACGCGAACGGGAAGCCCAGGTCGGTCCGCTCCCCTTCCGGCGTCCGGACCCTGGTGAAGAAACCGCGGGCGGCGAGCTGCGGGTTGTCGGGGAGTTCGTGGGGCAGGTCGACGGCGGCCCAGGGCAGCTTCCTGGCCTGGGCCCGGTCCGCGAACTCGGCCTTCGGCCAGGTGCCCACGAAGTCCTGGACGACCTTGAACACGTGCTCCTGGTGTTTCTTGCGTTCGACCGGGTCCTGCCAGCGCGGTTCGGTGAGATCGGCCGCCGCGTCCTCCTCGCGCAGCCACTCCAGCAGCGCGTCCCACATGCGCGGGCTGCCGCCGAGGCCACCGCCCAGGTAGCCGTCGGCCGCCCGGAACAGGCCGTGCGGGACGAGGGGATGGACCCGGCCCGGGCGTGGCGGCACCCGGTCCTCGTGCAGATAGGCGAGGGTTCCGGCCTCCAGGGCGGCTGCCACGCAGGCCTGGGCGGAGACGTCGACGAGCTGTCCCGGGCCGGTGCGGCGGGCGCGCAGGCCGAGCAGGACGGCGATCGCCGCGTTGACGCCCGCGAGCTGCTCGGCCTGCTGCTCCGGCAGTCGCAGCGGCGGGCCGTCGGGGTCGCCGACCTGGGCGAGCATCCCGCCCAGCGCGGCCACCACGAAGTCGGTCCCCTGCCAGTCGGTGCGTGGGCCGACAAGGCCGAAGGGGGTGACACGGACATGTACGAGGTGGTCGAGCCCCTCGGCCAGTGCCTCGGCGCCGCCCGGACTCCCGTCGAGCAGCACATCGGCGCCGGCCAGCAGACCGCGCAGTTCCTCGGGCGCTGCGGGGACGACCGAGCGTTTGCCCGCGTGCCAGTGGACGAAGGCGTCGCCTCCGAGTTCGCGTCTGGTCTCGTCGCCTTCCGGTGGTTCGACGAGCACGACCTCGTGGCCGAGTCCGACCAGCAGCCGGCCGGCGAACCGGGTGAAGGAGCTGGGCAGTTCGACGACCCGCACGGCGGACTCGCTCATGTCTCCTCCCCGGAGAGTCAGTTGTGCCGCTGGTCCAGGAAGCCGGTGACGACGCTGTGGTAGTCGTAGGGCCGTTCCTCCTGCGGGTGGTGGGAGACTTCGCTCATCACGTGCAGGTTGCCCTTGGGGATCATGCGGGCCAGCATCAGCGGGTAGTCGGGGGTGAGGAACGCGTCCTGCATGCCCCACAGGAAGAGCGTCGGCGCGGCGATCCGCCCGAGTTCGGCGGTGAGGTCCTGCCAGTCGCCGCGCGGGTTGTCGGAGGCGCCGGCGAGAGCGGTCTCCTCGGGGTCGAGGCTCTGCTCGTAGCGCAGGGTCACGGTGCCGTCGGGGATGGCGTCCGGGTCGAACCACTCCAGGCGGGCGATGAGTTCACGCATCTTCTGCCAGGAGGGGCCGGTGCCGCCGTAGTACACGTCCCGGGCGTTGCGGCCACGCCGGCCGCCCTCCGGAAGCGGGGCGAGGGGGCCGTAGAAGACGGGCATGCTGCCGGTGATCACCAACGACCGTACGCGCTCGGGGTACTTCGCGGCGAGGTTGAGGGCGATGGTGCCGCCCCAGGAGTTGCAGACGAAGTCGGCGCGGTCGATGCCGAGCTCGTCGAGCAGGGCGACGGTCTTGGCCGCGTGGTAGTCCCACATGGGGCCCTCGATGACGGGCTTGGCGGACTTGCCGTACTGGAGGATGTCGACGAGCAGGCAGCGGCGGTCCGCCGCGAACAGGGGGGCCACCTGCCCGAAGTCCGACCAGCCGGTGCACCCGGGGCCGCCGCCGTGCAGGAAGACGGTGGCGCTGCCCTCCCCCAGGTCGACGTAGTGGTACTTGACGCCGTCCGCTTCCGCGTAGGTGCCCTCCGGGGGCGCCTGGATGTCCATGAGGTCCATGTCCCGATGGTGGGACCGCGTCGATCTCCGCCCAAGCGGAACGGTCCGCTGAGCGGGCCGGTTCCGTGGCGGCCGAGGCCGGGCCGTCCTTAGCCTCCGGGCACCGGACCAGGATCGCGGGCCGCAGGGAGGCACCTCATGATCGGGAACACCGTGTTGGAGCTGGTCGAGGAGCGGGCCCGGGCGTCGATCGGGGCCGGCGAACAGCGGTCGCTGGGGGTCGTACGGGCCGAGGACGCGGCGGAGTTCGCGCGGGCGGCCGGGGAGCGCGCACCGCGTCTCGTCGATCCCGCGCGCGACGACTTCACCGTCCACCCGATGTACGTGGTGAGTCTGCTGCGCGGGGCGCCCGGGGCCGACGCCTCGGAGTTCCGGCCGGACGGCATGTACCGCGACGAGGTGCCCGGCACCGACGGGCTCGACGTCCGGCTGATGGCGGGCGGCCAGGACGTGCGGTGGGTCGGGGCGGTGCGCGCGGGCGACCGGATCGAGCTGCGGCGCACGCTCACGGATGTGGAGCGCAAGGGCGGTGGCGAGGGGTTCCTGCTCCTCACGGTGGAGAAGACGTACGGCTCGGCGCGGGGCACGCTGGTCGAGGTCACGGAGAGGTTCATCGTCCGATGACGGGCCAACGGGAGCTTCAAGTCGTCGTGGGGCAGGCCGTGTTGCCCGTCGAGCTGACACCCGACGCGATCAGTTTGCTGCGGTTCGGGTCTGTCACCCGTAACGCCCATCGCATCCATTACGACGCCGAGTTCGCGCGGTCCGAGGGGCTGGCCGGGGCGGTCGTCATGGCTCAGCTGCACGGGTGTCTGTTCCACCGTGCGGCGGCGGAGTTCGCGGGTGCGGGTGGGCAGGTGCGCGAGGTGGGGTGGCGGAACCGGGCGCCTGCCTACGTCGGGGACCGGTTGGTGGTGACGGGCACGGTGGAGTCGGTGGACCCGGTCAGTGGTGCGGTCACTCTCGATCTGGTCGAGCGGTGCGGGGCGGGTGGTGAGGGTGGTGCGGGCGATGTGGTGTGTTGCCGGGGGCGGGCGGTCGTGGTCCTGCGGTGAGGTTCCGGGGACGACCACACACGTCCCCCGCGCCTCTCCAACGAACTCCCCCACCGTCCCCCGTATCCCGCGTTCGTCCCAGCGCTGATCCTTTCCCCCAGGTCAGAGGCGTGTGATCGTCCCGGCGTCCCAATCGGGAGCCGGGGGATCCGGGCCTCGGGACGGCCGGGCCAGCATGAGCCTGCCGGGCTACTCCGGCGACTCATCAGAGGGGGAACACCAGATGGGACAAAGGACGCTACTGCGGGGTCTGACCCTCGCCGTGGCAGCGCTCCTGCCCCTGTACGGGCCCACGGTGGTGCAGGCTGCGCAGTCCGCAGCCACCGCCGCGGTCGCGGTCTGCGGGCATACGAGCGCACAGCCCACACTGCAGCAGGGATCGACGGGGGACGCGGCGGTCGAGGCGCAGTGTCAGCTCAATCTGGCGACGAAGCCGAGCAAGTACACGCCGATCGCGGCGGACGGGTCCTTCGGTCCCGCGTCGGTGGCGCGCGTCAAGGATTTCCAGCGCTGTGCGGGGCTGGGCGTGGACGGTGTGGTCGGCCCGCTGACCTGGGCGGCGCTGAACACCTGGGCCGCCCAGCCGCACTCCTGCGCGACCCAGGGCACGTCGACCACGGCGCAGACGTCCGTGTGCGGCCACACCGACACGCGGCCCACGCTGCAGCAGGGCGCCAAGGGCACTGAGGTCATGGAGCTCCAGTGCCGGCTGAACCTGGCCATGGAGCCCTTCCACTACGCGCCGCTGACGATCGACGGCGACTTCGGGGGCGGGACCAAGTCCCGGGTCATCGAGCTCCAGCACTGCGCGAACCTCAGTGCCGACGGCGTCGTGGGCCCCAACACCTGGGCGAAGGTGGTGGATTGGTCCGGCCGTAACGCCTACTGCACGCCGCCGCGCCCGGCCGGCTATCCGATCGACGGGCTGGACACGGCCAAGTACCAGCACCCGGGCGGCGCGGCGATCGACTGGAAGGCCGTGAAGGCCTCTGGGGTCGAGTTCGCGACGGTCAAGGCCACCCGCGGCCTGAACGTCACCGACGAGTACCTCGCCACCGACCTCCCCGCGGCCAGGGCCGCCGGGCTGGCCGTGGCGCCGTACCACTTCTACACGGGCACGGCGGCCGACACGGGTGCGGCGCAGGCCGACCGGTTCATCGCCGCGGTGCGGGCGACCGGTTACACCGGGCAGCGGGCGGGCGATCTGCCGCCGATCTTCGACCTGGAGCGCATGGACGACGGCAGTGGCCGCTGTCCCACCTTCGGCACGGTGAGCGACGCGAAGGCCTGGCTCGACAAGGTGGAGGCGGCCTTCGGGCGTACGCCGATCATCTACACCCAGAAGTCCTTCCTGGACGACTGCATGGGTTCGACGACCGCCTTCGCCCGGTATCCGCTGCAACTCGCGGACTACCGCCAGTCGATCACCTCGCCGCCGGTGCCGAACGGCTCGTCGACGTGGGCGATGTGGCAGTACACCGACGCCGCGCTCTTCCCGGGCATCCACGCTCCGGCGACCGGGGACGTGTTCAACGGCACCCAGGCCGACCTGGACCGGCTGGCCAACCGCACCTCCGGTCTCACCGCCTCGGCGTCGGGCATCTCGGCCGCCAACTCGGCCACCGCCGCCACGAGTTGCTACGGCGGAGCGGTCACGGTGCGCTACGGGGACGTCCTCGACTTCGGCCCGTACGTCACCACCAGCCGCTGCATCGACATCAACATGCGCGTCACCGGCGGAACGGCCGACTACCTCAACGTCTGCGTGAAGTTCGCCAAGACCGGTACCTGCAACCGCTGGACCAAGGTCGGGCGGAGCTGGACGACCATCGCCACCGACGTCCTGGACGGCACCAAGTTCACGGTGCCCAACGGCGTGCCCCTGGAGGGCGACGACGCGGTCGCGCAGATCGCTTTCTGACCACCCCGCCCCCTTACCGAACGGACACCACCATGCTCCGGAGCAAGGCGCTCGCCTCGACTCTGTTCACCACGGCCGCACTGCTGGCGGCGGCCGCCGTCCCCGCCACCGCACAGACCTCGGCCGCCGCGGTCAGCTGCTACGGCGGCGCGAAGACCCTGACGTACCACTACCAGGCGGCCGCCAAGGAATACGGCGTGTACACCACGTCCTCGCGGTGCAACGACATCAACATGCGGCTCATCACCGACGTGCCGGGGGTGTTCCTGGACGCCTGTGTGGTGTTCACCGACCACACCACCAAGTGCAACAACGGCGACGCGTACACCACGCACGGTACCGAGTGGGGGACCGTCGCCACCGACGTCAAGGACGGCACCCACTTCATCCTGCGCGTGCACGCCTACGACACCGACGCGCAGAACGTGACGTTCCAGATCGCCTACTGACCGACCCCGTCTCCCCCACCACCGTTCTCCGAAAGGACGATGATGACTTCCTCCTTCCGTCCCATGAACCGCCGCACCATGCTGCGTGGCACGCTCGCCGCCGGTGCCGGCGTCGCGTTCGGCCAGCTGCTGTTCTCGGGCGTCGCCCAGGCCTATTCGTGGACGCGCACCCTCAACGAAGGTGCCACCGGCGCCGACGTGACCGAGCTGCAGATCAGGATCGCGGGCTGGGCGGCGGACAGCGCGAGCCACAGCCGGGTGAGCATCGACGGGGACTTCGGCCCCGGTACGGCCGCGGCCGTGAAGCGGTTCCAGACGGCGTACGGACTCACCGCCGACGCCAGCGCCGGGCCCAACACCCAGGCGAAGCTCAACGCGCTGGAGCAGTCGGACGGTTCGACGCTGCACTTCAACTGGACCGAGTTCGAGAACCAGACGGGCGGCGGATTCAGCGGCGGCAAGCTGAGCACGGCGCAGGTGAAGGAGAACGTCCGCCGCTGCATGTACAAGCTGGAGGCGCTGCGCAAGAAGCTGGGCGACAAGCCGATCACGGTCAACTCCGGCTTCCGCAGCATCGCGCACAACGCCGAGATCGGCGGGGCCAGCGACAGCATGCACCTGTACGGCACCGCGGCCGACCTGGACGTGCCCGGTGTGGCCACCAAGACCGTCTACCAGAAGGCGGAGACCTGCGGGTTCTCCGGTCTGGAGCGGTACACCGTCGACCACCAGCACGTCGACAGCAGGGCCGACCTCGGCCGCGACTGGTGGTGGGAGAGCGGCACGGTCTGACGCCGCTCACGGGGGAACGGGGCTCCGGGTACCGCCGAGGCGGTAAGGCGGCGGCCTCCTGCGGCGACAAGCTGACCCGCACCTGCCTCTACGAGGCGGCCCGCAAGGAGAGTTCGTGGACCGGCGGCGGACTCC
>NZ_JBSFLV010000062.1:0-52627 GCF_053599215.1 Streptomyces sp. NPDC001002
ACTTGGGGTCGATCTTCACCAGCTCGGCGAGCGGGTCCTGGAGGCGGCGCGCGATGGAGACGGCGCCGCGCAGCGACACGTCCATGTCGGGCAGCTCCTGCGAGGCGAACGCGGAGGCCGAGTACACGGAGGCGCCGGCCTCGGACACCATCACCTTGGTGAGCTTCAACTCCGGGTGCTTGGTGATGAGTTCACCGGCGAGCTTGTCGGTCTCGCGGGACGCCGTGCCGTTGCCGATCGCGATCAGGTCGACCGCGTGCTCCTTGGCTAGGCGGGACAGCTTGGCGATCGCCTCGTCCCACTTGTTGGCCGGGACGTGCGGATAGATGACGTCGGTCGCCACCACCTTGCCGGTCGCGTCGACGACGGCGACCTTCACACCGGTCCGGAACCCGGGGTCCAGGCCGAGCGTCGCGCGCGTGCCGGCCGGGGCGGCGAGCAGCAGGTCGCGGAGGTTGGAGGCGAAGACGTTGACCGCCTCGTCCTCGGCCGCCGTGCGCAGCCGCAGCCGCATGTCGATGCCGAGGTGCACCAGGATGCGGGTGCGCCAGGCCCAACGGACCGTGTCCGTCAGCCACTTGTCACCGGGACGACCGCGGTCGGCGACCTGGAACCGGTGGGCGACGATCCCCTCGTACGACGAAGGCCCCTCCGTCGGCTCCTCCGGCTCCAGGACGAGGTCGAGGACCTCCTCCTTCTCGCCGCGCAGCATGGCGAGGGTCCGGTGCGAGGGCAGGGCGGTGAACGGCTCGGCGAAGTCGAAGTAGTCGGCGAACTTGGCGCCCGCCTCCTCCTTGCCCTCCCGCACCTTGGCGGCCAGCCGGCCACGCACCCACATGCGCTCGCGCAGCTCGCCGATCAGGTCGGCGTCCTCCGCGAACCGCTCGGTGAGGATCGCCCGGGCGCCGTCGAGGGCGGCCTGCGGATCGGCCACACCCTTGTCGGCGTCGACGAACGCGGCGGCCGCGGCCAGCGGTTCGACGGTCGGGTCGCCCAGCAGCCCCTCCGCGAGCGGCTCCAGACCGGCCTCGCGCGCGATCTGCGCCTTGGTGCGCCGCTTGGGCTTGTACGGCAGGTAGATGTCCTCAAGCCGCGCCTTGGTCTCCGCGGCGCGGATCTGCGCGGCCAGCTCGTCGGTGAGCTTGCCCTGCTCGCGCACCGACTCCAGGATCGCGGTGCGCCGCTCCTCCAGCTCCCGCAGATAGCGCAGCCGCTCCTCGAGCGTGCGCAATTGCGCGTCGTCGAGCATCTCGGTCGCTTCCTTGCGGTAGCGCGCGATGAAAGGCACCGTCGAGCCGCCGTCGAGCAGCTCTACGGCCGCCTTGACCTGCCGCTCCCGTACGCCGAGTTCCTCGGCGATCCTGCCTTCGATGGACCCTGGTTCGATGGATCCGGCTGTCGTCACGATCCCGTACCGCCTTCTCGCTGGGGTTGCGCGGCAATTGTGGCAGGTCGCACCGACACCCGGGGATCAGGGCGCCGCCCTGTGGAAAACCCGGATGGCAGGAAAGGTGGGAAGCCCGTCATTGCGGCCATGCGCACACCCGCCGAGAATCGACGGCATGGCGCAGCGAACCGTTCTCGTCGTCCTCTTCGACGGCGTCCAGAGCCTCGACGTCACCGGCCCGGTGGAGGTGTTCGCGGGTGCGGAGAAGGGCGTGCCAGGCTCGTACAGCATCCGTACGGCCTCCCTGGACGGCGGCCCCGTGCGCACCTCCAGCGGCCTGACCCTCGTGCCGGACGAGGCGCTCACCACGGCGTCCGACCCGCACAACCTGCTGGTCCCCGGCGGCGCCGGCACCCGCAGCCCCGACCCGCGCCTGGTCGACTGGCTGCGCGAGCACGGCACGCGCGCGAAGCGGCTGGTCTCGGTGTGCACCGGAGCGCTGCTGCTGGCCGAGGCGGGCCTGCTGGACGGCCACCGCGCGACCAGCCACTGGTCGGTGTGCGAGAAGCTCGCCCGCGACCACCCGGCCGTCGAGGTCGATCCGGACCCCATCTACATCCGCGACGGACACCTCGCGACCTCGGCCGGCGTCACCTCCGGCATCGACCTCGCGCTCGCCCTGGTCGAGGAGGACGTCGGCCGGGAGGCCGCCCTCTCCATCGCCCGCCACCTTGTCGTCTTCCTCCGACGCCCGGGAAACCAGGCCCAGTTCAGCGCCCAGCTCGTGGCGCAGACGGCCCAGCGCGAGCCGTTGCGCGAGGTCCAGCAGTGGATCACCGAGCACCCCGGTGACGACCTCTCCGTGGAGGCCCTCGCGACCCGCGCCAGCCTCTCGCCCCGCCACTTCGCCCGCGCCTTCCAGACCGAGACCGGCATGACCCCGGGCCGCTACGTCGACCGCGTCCGCCTCGAACACGCCCGCCGCCTCCTGGAGGACACCTCCGACGGCATCGAGGAGATCTCCCGCGCCTGCGGCTACGGCACGCCCGAGGCCATGCGGCGCGCCTTCGTCAAGTCCCTCGGGACGGCCCCGGCCGAGTACCGGCGTCGCTTCCGCCCGGCACCCGCCCACTGAGCACCCGCAGGCCGGCCGGACATCCGCAGACCGGCTGAACACCCGCAGACCGAAGGGGGAGCCCCATGCAGTTCGCCATCGTCCTCTACGACCGCTTCACCGCCCTCGACGCCGTCGGCCCCTACGAGACCCTGGGCCGCCTCCCGAACTCCGAGGTCGTCTTCGTCGCCGAGCGGACCGGTCCCGTCCGCAGCGACAACGGGAGCCTCGCGCTGATCGCCGACAAGACCCTGGCCGAGGTGCCGAACCCCGACGTCGTGGTCGTCCCCGGCGGCCCCGGCCAGACCCCGCAGATGGAGAACGGCGCGCTGCTGGACTGGATCCGCGCCGCCGACGCCACGAGCACCTGGACGACGTCCGTGTGCACCGGCTCGCTGCTCCTTGCCGCCGCCGGGCTGCTCGACGGCCGTCGCGCGACCTCGCACTGGCTGGCCCTGGACGAGCTGAAGAAGTTCGGCGCCGAGCCGACGGGGGAGCGGGTCGTCTTCGACGGCAAGTACGTCACCGCGGCCGGGGTCTCCTCGGGCATCGACATGGGCCTCACCCTGCTCGGCCGGATCTCCGGCGATGTCGTCGCCCAGGCAGTGCAGTTGGGCATCGAGTACGACCCGCAGCCGCCCTACGACGCGGGGTCCCCGCAGAAGGCGCCCGCGGACGTCGTCGAACTGATCCGCTCGATGAGCCGGTTCATCCTCGGGAAGGAACCGACCACGTGAAGCGCGGCTGCCTGCGCTCCAGGAACGCGGCGACCCCCTCCGCGGTGTCATCGCTGCCGCGCGCCTGCTCGGCCCAGTAACCGTCCCTGTCCGTACGCCCGTTGGCGAACTCCTTCGCCGCGGCCTGCGTGAGCTGCGAGCGGGCGGCCAGGACCTTGGTGAACTCCGCGACCCGCTTGCCGAGTTCACCGGCCGGCAGCACCTCGTCCACGAGGCCCGTGCGCAGCGCCCGCTCGGTGTCGATCAACTCGCCCGAGAACAACAGGTACTTGGCGGCGGCCGGACCCACCAGCGACACCAACCGCCGCGTGGACGAGGCCGCGTACACGATCCCCAGCTTCGCCGGTGTCACCCCGAACAGCGCGCCCTCCTCGGCGAACCGCAGATCGCAGGCCGCCGCGAGCTGCGCGCCACCGCCCACGCAGTGCCCGCGGATCGCGGCCAGCGTCGGCTTCGGAAACGCCGCGAGGGCTTCCTCGGCGCCCACCGCCAGCGACTGCGCCTCCTTCGGCGACCCCCGCAGCGTGGAGATGTCGGCGCCCGCGCAGAACGTCCCGCCCTCCCCGGTCAGCACCAGCGCCCGCACCTCGGGGTCGGCCGCCAGCGCGTCGAGCAGCGGCGGCAGCGCGGCCCACATCGCGGCCGTCATGGCGTTGCGCTTGGCCGGGTGGTGGACGACGACGGTGGCGACGGAGTCGGTGACCGTGTGCAGCAGCTGGGGCTCCATGGCCGGATGCTAGCCGCAGCACCCGACCGTACGATCAAGGAGGGGGCCGAGCGCGAGGAGACTCCGATGGCCACTGCCCGACAGGACGAGGCCGCGAAACTGCACCGCGGATTCGGCTGGCTCGCCGCGCTCGGCGTGATCCTGGTGCTCGCCGGACTCGTCGGGCTCGTCTACACCGGGGTCGCCACCCTGACCTCGATGCTGCTCTTCGGCTGGCTGCTGCTGATCGGCGGCGCGGTCGGACTGCTGCACGCGGTCCAGGCGCGCGGCACCAACTTCTTCTGGCTCGGTGTCATCGTCGCGGCCCTGAACATCGCCGCGGGCGTGGTCGTCATCCGCCGCCCCGACGCGGCAGCCGCGGCACTCACCATGTTCGCCGCCCTGCTCTTCCTCACCGCCGGTCTCTTCCGGCTCGTGGGCAGTCTGGTGGTGCGCGGTCCGCAGTTCGGCTGGACCCTGCTGCTCGGCGCCTTCGACCTGCTGCTCGGCATCCTGGTGCTGGCGAACTGGCCGAGCAGCAGCAAGTACGTCATCGGCTGTTTCTTCTCGCTCGCGCTGCTCTTCGACGGACTCGGACTGATCGCGACCGGGTTCGGCGGTCGCCGGATCGTCGGCCTGGTCTCCGAGCGGCTCGCCGGGGAGGACGACGCGCGGGACGAACCGGGTCGGGCGCACGCCAAACCCGTACCCCCCGAATAGGTCGCGAAGTCGGCGCGGAGTGGACAGGAACGGTCGCGTAGCCGTCCTCGTCATGCGGCAACGGTCATAAGCGTTCGATATCCGCTGACTTCTGTTCAGTCATCCGGAGCGGAGCGGGTCGTTATCAACACTCGAGGTGTGGTGACAATCGAGCGCAAGGGTGGCGACCGGACGATGGAGAACCACGGGCGCGGGTCCGGCCCACGCCCAGACGGCGACACGGACGAGCCCCGTGACCCGGGGGCCCCGGATCCGCTGCCGTACGAAGGTGTCTGGCGGTTCACCGCGGCCGCCGTCGACGCCTCGGTCCCGCAGGCGCGACACGCCGTGCGGGACCTGTTGTACCGCCAGGGAGTACCTCTCTCCGACGACCTCGTCCAAGGCCTGCTGCTGATCGTCTCGGAGCTGGTCACCAACGCCGTCCGGCACGCGGCCCTGCTGTCGCCGATGCTCGCCGTGGAGGTCGCGGTGGGCGCCGAGTGGGTGCGGGTGTCCGTCGAGGACAACCACCCCTACCGCCCGACCGCCCTGGAGGCCGACCACGGCCGGACCGGCGGCCGGGGGCTGCTGCTGGTGCGCGAGATCACCAGGGAGGCGGGCGGTGTCTGCGACGTCGAGCACACGTCGAGCGGCGGCAAGGTGATCTGGGCCGCGCTGCCGCTCAAACCCGTGCGGGTCCTCTGAGCCTCACCAGCCCGCCGACGGGCCGGTCAGCTCACGCACCGCGGGCCGGGCCGCGTCGAGGACCGTCATGAACCACGACGAGAACGGGTCCTTGGCGTGCCGCTCGGCCAGCTCGGCGGGGGTCACGAACGCCGTGTCGCCGACCTCCTCCTCGTCGGGCCGCAGCTTCGACTGCACCAGGCCGACGAAGAGGTGGTTGTACTCCTGCTCGACCAGGCCCGAGGCCGGGTCCGGGTGGTTGTAGCGGACCGTGCCCGCCTCGGCGAGCAGCGTCGGAGACACCCCCAGCTCCTCGTACGTCCGCCGGGCCGCCGCCGCGAAGGGCGCCTCGCCGGGGTAGGGGTGGCCGCAGCAGGTGTTGGACCACACACCGGGGGAGTGGTACTTGCCCAGCGCCCGCTGCTGGAGCAGCAGCCGGCCGCGCTCGTCGAAGAGGAACACGGAGAACGCGCGGTGCAGCCGCCCCGGGGGCTGATGGGCGGAGAGCTTCTCCGCGGTGCCGATCGTGACGCCGTTCTCATCGACCAGTTCGAGCAAAATGGCGTCTGCGGTGCCGTTCGACGGACTGTGCGTCGCGGTGGCTGGTGTGATCGGCATACCCATCCTTCGCATCGGTTCTCGCCGCCCAAGTCTGCCGTACGAATCCGGCACTCCCGGCACTTCGCGGCGCGCCCGCATGTCCCGCGCGCGGCACGGGCAGCGACCGTCACCGGTCGGACGCCGGAACAGGGGCCCGGTAGGTCATCGTGCCCTTGGTGGTCGGCGGGGAACCGCGCGGGGCAGTCGTACTGATGTGCAGGACGCGGACGCGCGCCGGACGGCTGCATTCCGCGCCGGAGGCGCCCCATGTGCCCCGCGTGCCTCAGTGGCAGAGCTTCGCCTCGTGCTCCGCGTGCCCGACCGGTTCCAGCTGGAAGGTGCAGTGCTCCACGTCGAAGTGGTCGCCGAGGCACTCCTGGAGCTCGTGCAGCATCTTCTCGTGGCCGATCGCGCTGAGCACGTCGGAGCGCACGACCACGTGCGCCGACAGCACCGGCATGCCGGAGGTGATCGTCCAGGCGTGCAGGTCGTGGACGTCCTCCACCCCGTCCAGGGCCAGCATGTGGGAGCGCACGTCCGCCATGTCGACGCCCTTGGGCGCCGTCTCCAGGAGCACGTCCAGCGTCTCGCGCAGCAGCTTCAGGGTGCGCGGCACGATCATCAGGCCGATCACCAGCGAGGCGATCGGGTCGGCGGCCTGCCAGCCGGTGCCCAGGATCACCAGCGCCGAGATGATCACCGCGAGCGAACCGAGGGCGTCCGCGACGACCTCCAGGAACGCCCCGCGCACGTTCAGGCTCTCCTCCTGGCCGCGCACAAGGAGCGTCAGCGACACCATGTTGGCGACCAGACCGATCGCGCCGAACACGATGGTCAGCCCGCCCTCGGTGGCGGCCGGTGTGACGAACCGCTGGATCGCCTCGTACAGGACGTATCCGCCGACCCCGAGCAGCAGCAGACAGTTGGCGAGCGCGGCGAGGATCTCGGCGCGGGCGAGCCCGAAGGTGCGGTTGCCGGTCGGCGGGCGGTTGGCGAAGTGGATGGCGAGCAGCGCCATGCCCAGGCCCAGCGCGTCGGTCGCCATGTGGGCGGAGTCCGCGATCAGCGCCAGCGAGTCCGCGAGCACTCCGCCGACCACCTCGATCACCATCACGCCGAGCGTGATCGACAGCGCCACACGCAGCCGACCGCGGTACGCCGAAGCGGCCGTACCCGTCGTCGGCGCGTGCGCATGCGCGTGTCCGTGGTCGTGTCCTGCCCCCATGACAGCCCTTCCTGTGGTCGGCCCGGGATCACAGTGAACTACGGGTGGGGGGTATCGGGCAACGCGGCACTGAACACCGTTGTCATGTGCCGTGACCTGCGGAAACGATACGCAGGTCAGGGCACCCTCAGTTGCTCAGCCGGCGCTTCGGCCGGTTGCTCGACCGCCGTGGTGCAGCAGCCAGCCCCGCCATGCCGACTCCACCATTTCGCGTACCCCGCGCCGGGCCGTCCACCCCAGTTCCCGCTCGGCGAGCGCGGCCGAGGCGACGGCGCGGGGCGCGTCCCCGGGGCGGCGTCCCTCGACTAGCGCCGGCCGGGTGTCGCCGGTGACCTCACCGATGAGCGTGACCAACTCCCGTACCGAGACGCCCTCGCCGCGACCGATGTTCACCGTGAGGTCACCGGTGCCGGCGTCCTCGCCGAGCCGCCGGGCGGCCGCCAGATGTGCCTCGGCCAGGTCGGCGACGTGGATGTAGTCACGGACGCACGTGCCGTCCGGTGTCGGGTAGTCGGCGCCGAAGATGCGCGGGGCCTCGTCGCGGGTGAGCCGGTCGAAGACCATCGGCACGATGTTGAAGACACCGGTGTCGGCCAGCTCCGGCGCGGCGGCGCCCGCCACGTTGAAGTAGCGCAGGCACACGGTCGAGATGCCGTGCGCCCGGCCCGCCGCCCGGACCAGCCACTCGCCGGCCAGCTTGGTCTCGCCGTACGGGTTCACCGGCGCGCACGGGGTGTCCTCCGTGATGAGGTCCACATCGGGGTTGCCGTACACGGCCGCGGACGAGGAGAAGACGAACCGTCCGATCCCGGCCTCGGCCACCGCCTCCAGGAGCGTGGCGAGGCCGCCGACGTTCTCCAAGTAGTAGCGGGTCGGCTGCGCGACGGACTCGGCGACCTGCTTGCGGGCGGCCAGGTGCACCACCCCGGTCACCTCCTGCTCGGCGAAGACCCGCTTGAGCAGACCGGCGTCCAGCGTCGAGCCCTCGATCAGCGCGACACCGGCGGGCAGCCGGGCCGGCACACCCGCGGAGAGGTCGTCCAGCGCGACGACGCGTTCCCCGGCCCCGGCCATGACTCTCGCCACATGGGCTCCGATGTATCCCGCTCCGCCTGTGATCAGCCATGTCATGGTCGCCCACCCTATGTCGGCACCGCCGGGCGCCCTCGATGTCCCGGATGCCCGGCCCGAAGGGGGTGATAGCGGGCACGGTTTGTGGGTGGAGCCCGGAATCACCGATGATGATCTCGGCAAAGGCCAGTGGATCCGGCGTTGATCAGCTCATGAACGGGCGGTGAACGCAGGCCTTCGGGCATCCGATAGCCTCTGCCGACATGCCGCCCGCCTGGTCCGACCAAGGGGCGCCCCCCATCGTGTACATGACCGGCGCCCGGGCGTCGGCACCCAGGGAGTGAGTTCGGTTGTCGACCGCCATCCTCACCGGTCAGCCGGTCCCCGGATCGTCGATCGAGGGTGATCTGCGGTCCCTCGGCTTCGACGTGCTGGTGGCCGTCGACGCCGTCGACGCGGAACGGCTCGTCGCGCAGGTGCCCTCCGACGGACGGGTCGCGCTGGTCGACGCCCGGTTCGTCGGCCATGTGCACGCGCTGCGCCTCGGTCTCACCGACCCCCGCTTCCCGCTCGCCGCGATCGCCGGTGCCGTCACCGCGCAGCCCGAGGCCCGGACGACCCTCACTCGGGCGCTGGCCCGAGAGACCTCGGCGGGCGGCGGTACGGCCCTGGCCGTCGACAGCCTCCCCGACCGCATAGTCACCGCCCTGGCCGACGACGGCGCCGACGTCCGCAGCCCCGAGCTCGGCAGCCTGGTCGCCGCCGTCCCGGCCGACCCGCAGGCCCGCAACGAGGCACGGCAGGCCGTCGCCGAGGTGGACGACGAGGCCGTACGCCTGAAGTCGGCGGTGAAGGCCCGCGACGGCTTCTTCACCACGTACTTCATCAGCCCGTACTCCCGTTACATCGCCCGCTGGTGCGCCCGCCGCGGCCTCACCCCGAACCAGGTCACCACCGCCTCTCTGATCACCGCGCTGATCGCGGCGGGCTGCGCGGCCACCGGCACCCGCGCCGGGTTCGTCGCCGCCGGCGTCCTGCTGATCGCGTCCTTCGTCCTGGACTGCACCGACGGCCAGCTCGCCCGCTACTCCCTGCAGTACTCCACGCTCGGCGCCTGGCTCGACGCCACCTTCGACCGGGCCAAGGAGTACGCCTACTACGCGGGCCTCGCCCTCGGAGCCGCCCGCGGCGGTGACGACGTATGGGCCCTCGCGCTGGGCGCGATGATCCTGCAGACCTGCCGGCATGTCGTCGACTTCTCCTTCAACGAGGCCAACCACGACGCCACCGCCAACACCAGCCCCACCGCCGCCCTCTCCGACAAGCTCGACAGCGTCGGCTGGACGGTGTGGCTGCGCCGCATGATCGTGCTGCCGATCGGCGAACGCTGGGCGATGATCGCGGTCCTCACCGCGGTCACGACC
The DNA here is from genome assembly GCF_053599215.1 of Streptomyces sp. NPDC001002. Lineage (NCBI taxonomy): Bacteria > Bacillati > Actinomycetota > Actinomycetes > Kitasatosporales > Streptomycetaceae > Streptomyces > Streptomyces sp. NPDC001002. Next base: position 9,648 of record NZ_JBSFLV010000062.1, read on the forward strand.
CCGCGCATCACCTTCTACGTCCTTCTCATCGGCTGCGCCTTCGCGGCGACGTACACCACGGCGGGACGCGTGCTGCGCTCGCTGACCCGCAAGGCGCGGCGCACGGACCGGGCGGCGCAGGCGCTGGCGGACCTCGCGGACAACGGACCGCTGGCCGGACTGGTCGCGCGGGTCGCTCCCCGCTTCCCGGCCCCGGTGAGCGCCGCGGCCGGCGGGCTCCTCGTGGTGATCTCCGCCGCAGTTTGGGGCACCACATGGCCGACCGTGGCCGGTGCCGTCGGCTACGTCCTGCTCTCCGGCGTCGCCCTCTCGCGCCCCCTCAAAGGCGCTCTGGACTGGTTGGTTCCCCCTTTCTTCCGGGCGGCCGAGTACGGCACCGTCCTGATCCTGGCGGCCGACGCGGACGTGAACGGAGCACTGCCCGCAGCTTTCGGCCTGGTGGCCGCTGTCGCCTACCATCACTACGACACGGTGTACCGCATCCGTGGCGACGCCGGAGCGCCCCCCGCGTGGCTGGTGCGCGTCATCGGGGGACACGACGGGCGGACGCTGCTCGTCACCGCTCTGGCCGCGCTGCTCACGGCCTCGCAGTTCACGCTCGCGCTCACGGTCCTCGCGGTGGCCGTGGCCCTGGTGGTGCTCGCCGAGAGCATCCGCTTCTGGGTGTCCGCAGGGGCGCCCGCAGTACACGATGAAGGAGAAACCGCATGATCGGCCTCGTGCTGGCGGCCGGCGCCGGACGGCGTCTGCGCCCCTACACCGACACCCTGCCCAAGGCACTGGTGCCGGTGGGGCCCGCGGGCGCCGAGGACTCGATCACCGTGCTCGACCTGACCCTCGGCAACTTCGCCGAGATCGGCCTGACCGAGGTCGCCGTCATCGTCGGCTACCGCAAGGAGGCCGTCTACGAGCGCAAGGCGGAGCTGGAGCGTAAGTACGGCGTCAGGCTCACCCTCGTCGACAACGACAAGGCCGAGGAGTGGAACAACGCCTACTCCCTCTGGTGCGGCCGTGACGTCCTCAAGGACGGCGTGATCCTCGCCAACGGCGACACCGTCCACCCGGTCTCCGTAGAGCGGGCGCTGCTCGCCGCGCGGGGCGAGGGAAAGCGGATCATCCTGGCCCTGGACACGGTGAAGGACCTCGCCGACGAGGAGATGAAGGTCGTCGTCGACCCCGAGCAGGGGATGACGAGGATCACCAAGCTGATGGACCCCGCCGAAGCCACCGGCGAGTACATCGGCGTCACGCTCATCGAGGGCGACGCGGCCCCCGAACTGGTCGACGCGCTCAAGACGGTGTGGGAGACCGACCCGCAGCAGTTCTACGAGCACGGCTACCAGGAGCTGGTGAACCGCGGCTTCCGGATCGACACCGCGCCGATCGGTGACGTGCAGTGGGTGGAGATCGACAACCACGCCGACCTCGCCCGCGGACGGGAGATCGCGTGCCAGTACTGACCCGGCTCATTCCCTCGCCGCTCGTCGTCGACATCCGCCCGGGTGCCCTCGACGACCTGGCCGGAGTGCTCGCCGACGAGCGGATCTCGCAGTCGGGGCGCCTCGCCGTCGCCGTCAGCGGCGGCTCCGGGGCCCGGCTGCGCGCCCGCCTGGAGCCGACGCTGCCCGGCGCCACCTGGTACGAGGTCGGCGGCGGCACCCTCGACGACGCCGTGCGGCTGGCCGGCGAGATCAAGGCCGGTCACTACGACGCGGTCGTGGGCCTGGGCGGCGGCAAGATCATCGACTGCGCCAAGTTCGCCGCCGCGCGCGTGGGCCTGCCCCTGGTCGCCGTGCCGACCAACCTCGCGCACGACGGCCTCTGCTCACCGGTCGCCACCCTCGACAACGACGCCGGGCGCGGCTCCTACGGTGTGCCGAACCCGATCGGCGTGGTCATCGACCTGGACGTGATCCGCGAGGCCCCCGCCCGCTTCGTACGGGCCGGCATCGGCGACGCGATCTCCAACATCAACTCGATCGCGGACTGGGAGCTGTCCCACCGCGTCAACGGCGAGAAGGTCGACGGACTCGCCGCGGCCATGGCCCGCCAGGCCGGCGAGGCGGTGCTGCGGCACCCCGGCGGCATCGGGGACAACGACTTCCTCCAGGTCCTCGCCGAGGCGCTGGTCCTCACCGGTGTCGCCATGTCCATCTCGGGCGATTCCCGGCCCGCCTCGGGCTCCTGCCACGAGATCAACCACGCCTTCGACCTGCTCTACCCCAAACGCGCCGCGAGCCACGGCGAGCAGTGCGGCCTGGGCGCGGCCTTCGCGATGTACCTGCGCGGAGCCCACGAGGAGGCGGCCTACATGGCCGAGGTACTGCGCCGGCACGGACTGCCGGTGCTCCCGGAGGAGATCGGCTTCACGACGGAGGAGTTCGTCCGGATCGTGGAGTTCGCCCCCGAGACCAGGCCCGGCCGCTACACCATCCTCGAACACCTCGACCTCAAGACCGACCAGATCAAGGACATCTACGCCGACTATGTCAAGGCCATCGGTAGCTGAACTCCGCCCGGTCGTCCACCCCCCGGGGGTCAAGGACCGGCGCAGCGGTGAGCACTGGATGGGGCGCCTCTACATGCGAGAGGTGTCCCTGCGCGTCGACCGCTACCTGGTGAACACCAGGGTCACGCCCAACCAGCTCACGTACCTGATGACCGTCTTCGGCGTGCTCGCGGCCCCCGCGCTCCTGGTGCCGGGCATCCCGGGCGCCGCGCTCGGCGTGCTCGCGGTCCAGCTCTATCTGCTGCTCGACTGCGTGGACGGCGAGGTCGCCCGCTGGAAGAAGCAGTACTCGCTGGGCGGGGTGTATCTGGACCGGGTCGGCGCCTACCTGACCGACGCGGCGGTGCTCGTCGGCTTCGGGCTGCGCGCCGCCGACCTGTGGGGCAGCGGACGTATCGACTGGCTGTGGGCCTTCCTCGGCACGCTCGCCGCGCTCGGCGCGATCCTGATCAAGGCCGAGACCGACCTGGTCGGTGTCGCCCGGCACCAGACCGGCCAGGCCCCGGTCAAGGAGGCCGCGTCCGAGATGCGCTCCTCCGGCATGGCGCTGGCCCGCCGGGCCGCCGCCGCGCTCAAGTTCCACCGGCTGGTCCTCGGCATCGAGGCGTCCCTGCTGATCCTGGTGCTGGCCATCGCCGACCAGGTGCGCGGCGACCTGTTCTTCTCGCGGCTCGGTGTCGCCGTACTCGCCGGTATCGCGCTGGTGCAGACGCTGCTGCACCTCGTGTCCATCCTCGCCTCCAGCAGGCTGAAGTGAGCGCCGTGCGGGTCGGCGCGGTGATCATCACCATGGGCAACCGCCCCGAGGAGCTGCGGGCCCTGCTCGACTCGGTCGCCAAGCAGGACGGCGACCCGGTCGAGGTCGTCGTGGTCGGCAACGGCTCGCCCGTCCCGGACGTCCCCGACGGCGTCCGCACGATCGAGCTGCCCGAGAACCTCGGCATCCCCGGCGGCCGCAACGTCGGCATCGAGGCCTTCGGCCCCAGTGGTCGTGATGTCGACATATTGATGTTCCTCGACGACGACGGACTGCTCGCTCAGCACGACACCGCCGAGCTGTGCCGCCGGGCCTTCGAGGACGACCCCCGCCTCGGCATCATCAGTTTCCGCATCGCCGATCCCGAGACCGGGATCACCCAGCGCCGGCACGTCCCCCGCCTGCGCGCCGCCGACCCGCTGCGCTCCTCCCGGGTCACCACCTTCCTCGGCGGCGCCAACGCCGTCCGCACCAAGGTCTTCGCCGAGGTCGGCGGCCTCCCGGACGCGTTCTTCTACGCCCATGAGGAGACCGACCTGGCCTGGCGCGCCCTCGACGCCGGCTGGATGATCGACTACCGGTCCGACATGGTGCTCTACCACCCCACGACGGCCCCCTCGCGGCACGCGGTCTACCACCGCATGGTCGCCCGCAACCGCGTCTGGCTCGCCCGCCGCAACCTCCCCGCGCCGCTGATCCCGGTCTACCTCGGCAGCTGGCTGCTGCTCACCCTCGTCCGCCGCCCCTCGCGGTCCGCCCTGCGGGCGTGGTTCGGCGGCTTCCGGGAGGGCTGGAGCACGCCCTGCGGACCGCGCAGGCCCATGAAGTGGCGTACGGTGTGGCGGCTGACCCGACTGGGCCGTCCCCCTGTGATCTGACAAGCTCTCTGCTGTGAGCCGTCGCGTCCGATCGGCTCCGGTCCCGTGCCGGCCCGCACGGGTGCGCATCCCGAAGACGAAGGTTTTCCACTGGTGAGTGAGACAACGCACGACGGCACGGTCGCACCCGGTGCGACCGCGCTGCCCGCCGAGGGCCTCACGGCGGCCCAGCTCGCCTCCAAGCACGGGCTGACCGTGAGCGGGGCCCGGCCCTCCCTCGCCGAGTACGTCCGTCAGCTCTGGGACCGGCGGCACTTCATCCTCGCCTTCTCGCGGGCGAAGCTGACCGCCCAGTACAGCCAGGCGAAGCTCGGCCAGCTCTGGCAGGTGGCGACCCCGCTGCTGAACGCGGCGGTCTACTTCTTCATCTTCGGCATGATCCTGAAGGCGAACCGCGGTCTGTCGCACGACGTCTACATCCCGTTCCTGGTCACGGGCGTCTTCGTGTTCACCTTCACGCAGAGCTCGGTGATGGTGGGCGTCCGCGCGATCTCCGGCAACCTCGGCCTGGTCCGCGCCCTGCACTTCCCGCGCGCCTCGCTGCCGATCTCCTTCGCGCTCCAGCAACTCCAGCAGCTGCTCTACTCGTTGATCGTGCTGTTCGCCGTGGCGACCGCCTTCGGCAGCTACCCGGACCTGTCCTGGCTGCTGATCGTTCCCGCGCTCGCCCTGCAGTTCCTGTTCAACACCGGACTGGCCCTGGTCTTCGCCCGGGCCGGCTCGGCGACCCCGGACCTCGCGCAGCTGATGCCGTTCGTGCTGCGCACCTGGATGTACGCGTCCGGCGTGATGTTCTCCATCCCGATCTTCCTGGCCGACAAGCCGCAGTGGCTGGCGAACGTCCTGCAGTGGAACCCGGCGGCGATCTACATGGACCTGATGCGCTTCGCGCTCATCGACGGCTACGGCGCCGAGAACCTCCCCGACCACGTCTGGGCGGTCGCGGTCCTGTGGGCCGTGTGCCTGGCCGTCGGCGGGTTCGTCTACTTCTGGAAGGCGGAGGAAAGGTACGGCCGTGGCTGAGCACAATCCCGTCGAGCAGGGTGTCGAACAGGGTGAGGACCGCATCCCCACCGTCGTCGCCGAGGAACTGCACATCGTCTACCGCGTCAACGGCGCCAAGACCGGCAAGGGCAGCGCCACTTCGGCGCTGAGCCGGATCATCAAGCGCGGCGAGGAGCGGGGCGTGCGCAAGGTGCACGCCGTGCGGGGCGTGTCGTTCGTCGCCTACCGCGGCGAGGCCATCGGCCTGATCGGTTCCAACGGCTCCGGCAAGTCGACCCTGCTGCGCGCCATCGCCGGGCTGCTGCCCGCCGAGAGCGGCCGCGTCTACACCGGTGGCCAGCCCTCCCTGCTCGGCGTCAACGCGGCCCTGATGAACGACCTGACCGGCGAACGGAACGTCATCCTGGGCGGGCTCGCCATGGGCATGTCCCGCGAGCAGATCAGGGAGCGCTACCAGGACATCGTCGACTTCTCCGGGATCAACGACAAGGGCGACTTCATCACCCTGCCGATGCGCACCTACTCCTCCGGCATGGCGGCCCGGCTGCGCTTCTCCATCGCCGCCGCCAAGGACCACGACGTCCTCATGATCGACGAGGCCCTCGCCACCGGCGACGCGGCCTTCCGCAAACGTTCCGAGCAGCGCATCCGCGAGCTGCGCAAGGAAGCCGGCACGGTGTTTCTCGTCAGTCACAACAACAAGTCGATCCGGGACACCTGCGACCGCGTCCTGTGGCTGGAACGCGGTGAGCTGCGGATGGACGGACCCACCGAAGAGGTCCTCCAGGAGTACGAGAAGTTCACGGGCAAGTAGTCCACCCCGACATGGGCAGTCAGGCCCAGCACGCTTCCACGGGCCCCGCCGGAACCTCTCCGGCGGGGCCCCGCGTCTGCAAAGGAAACGTCAACTCGTGGTCGCCTTAGGAATCTTGGCGCCAATCGGTGTGTTGTTGTGATGTGCAGGACACCCCAGAGAACCTCGCTGCGTTGTACAACGTAAGCTGGACCGGTCCCGAAACGCGGCAAGTGGGGCGATAATGCGCGACACCCTCGTACGGGACGACTGTGCGGACGGCCGGGCGGCGTGTCCGAAATAGTGTGTATTGGGTCGGCAGTGTAGAACGGGAGATGTGACGGCAATGGCTACGGAAACTCCCCAGCTCAACGGAGCTGCCTGTGCCGTCCCCGCGCCGGGAAGTGAGCGGTGACGGGAACCGGCACGCCGGCCTCCGACGATCCGGAGCGCGGCACGCTCGACAAGGCCGCGGGTGAGAACTTCCCCGTGGCACCTTTCTTCCTGCCCAAGGCCTGGCGCACCGACCTGATGGCGGTCTACGGCTTCGCCCGCCTCGTCGACGACATCGGCGACGGAGACCTGGCCCCCGGCGGCGCCGACGCCAGGCTGCTCGGCGTGGAGGGCGCGGCGGCCGAGGACCGGCTGCTGCTCCTGGACGCCTTCGAGGACGACCTCCACCGGGTCTTCGACTCGACCCCGCGCCACCCCCTGCTGCGCCGCCTCCAGCCGACCGTCCGCCGCTGCGCCCTGACCCCCGAGCCCTTCCTCGGCCTGATCGCCGCCAACCGCCAGGACCAGCTCGTCAGCCGCTACGAGACCTACGACGACCTGCTCGCCTACTGCGAGCTCTCGGCCAACCCCGTCGGCCGCCTCGTCCTCTCGGTCACCGGCACCTCGACCCCCGAGCGGATCCACCTCTCGGACGCGATCTGTACCGCACTTCAGATCGTCGAACACCTGCAGGACGTCGCCGAGGACCTCGGCAACGACCGCATCTACCTGCCCGCCGAGGACATGAAGCGGTTCCATGTCCAGGAAGCGGATCTCGCCACGGCCAGCGCGGGCGCATCGGTGCGCGCCCTGGTTGCATACGAAGCGGAACGCGCACGCGATCTCCTGAATGAAGGCGCCCCCCTGGTGGGTAGCGTCCACGGCAGGTTGAAGCTGCTGCTCGCGGGGTTCGTGGCGGGGGGGAGGGCGGCGATCAAGGCGATCGCCGCCGCTGAATACGACGTACTTCCCGGCCCGCCCAAGCCCGGCAAGATCCAGCTGCTGCGCGAGGTGGGCGTGACTCTGCGAGGAGAGGGGTGATCCGGACCGTGGACGCACCACAGGTGTCCCCGCCGGTACTCGCCGCCTACAGCTACTGCGAGGCCGTCACCGGACAGCAGGCCCGTAACTTTGCTTACGGGATCCGTCTGCTGCCCACGCCGAAACGTCGCGCCATGTCGGCGCTGTACGCGTTCTCCCGGCGGGTCGACGACATCGGGGACGGCACGCTGGCGGTCGACGTCAAGAGCGCGAGACTCGAGGACACCCGGGCGCTGCTGACCCGGGTGCGCGAGGGGGCGGTCGAGGAGGACGACACCGACCCGGTCGCGGTCGCCCTCACCCATGCCGCCCAGGCCTTCCCGATCCCGCTCGACGGCCTGGACGAGCTGATCGACGGCGTCCTGATGGACGTACAGGGCGAGACCTACGAGACCTGGGACGACCTGAAGGTCTACTGCCGCTGCGTGGCGGGCGCGATCGGGCGGCTCTCGCTCGGTGTGTTCGGCCCCGAGGCGGGGGCGCCCGGCGTCGAGCGCGCGTCGGAGTACGCCGACACGCTCGGCCTTGCGCTCCAGCTCACCAACATCCTCAGGGACGTCCGCGAGGACGCCGAGAACGGGCGGACCTACCTTCCCGCCGACGACCTCGCGAAATTCGGGTGCTCGGCCGGGTTCAACGGGCCGACCCCACCGGAGGGCTCCGACTTCGCGGGTCTCGTCCACTTCGAAGTGCGACGGGCCCGCACCCTTTTCGCCGAGGGCTACCGGCTGCTCCCCATGCTCGACCGGCGCAGCGGCGCCTGCGTGGCCGCCATGGCCGGGATCTACCGCCGGCTCCTCGACCGGATCGAGCGCGACCCGGAGGCCGTGCTGCGCGGCCGGGTCTCGCTGCCCGGACGGGAGAAGGCGTACGTCGCCGTGCGCGGGCTGTCCGGCCTGGACGCCCGCGGTGTGACGCGGAGGACCATCAGGAGGCGCGCCTGATGGACAATTCGGTCCAAGGTGATTCCACCGGAGAAAAACGGCACGCAACCCTCCGGTCGGAGACGGCGTCCATGACTGAAACGGCTCGCCGCGCGGAGATCGACCGCGGCGGCCGCTCGGGGGAGGGCGCACGATGAACGACGGGACGCAGTCCGAGGGGCTGCCCGCGGACGTCCCGGCACGGGCCGGGCGGGACGCCGTGGTGGTCGGCGGCGGGCTCGCCGGCATCACCGCCGCGCTCGCACTGGCCGACGCGGGTGTCCGCGTCACCCTGATCGAGGGCAGGCCGAGACTGGGCGGCCTCGCCTTCTCCTTCCAGCGCGGCGAACTGACCGTCGACAACGGCCAGCACGTGTACCTGCGCTGCTGCACCGCATACCGCTGGTTCCTCGACCGGATCGAGGGCACGGCGCTGGCACCGCTGCAGGATCGTCTCGACGTGCCCGTTCTCGACGTCGACAAGCCAGAGGGACGGCGGCTGGGACGGCTGCGCCGCGACGCGCTGCCGGTACCGCTGCACCTGGGGCGCAGCCTCGCCACGTATCCGCATCTCTCGCTCGCCGAACGTGCCAGGGTCGGACGTGCCGCGCTCGCGCTCAAAGGGCTCGACCTCGCCGATCCGAGCCTGGACGCACAGGACTTCGGCAGCTGGCTGACCTCGCACGGTCAGTCGGCGCGTGCCGTCGAGGCCCTGTGGGACCTGGTCGGGGTCGCCACTCTCAACGCGGTCGCGGGCGACGCCTCGCTGGGGCTCGCCGCGATGGTGTTCAAGACCGGTCTGCTGTCCGAACCGGGCGCGGCCGACATCGGATGGGCGCACGTCCCGCTGGGTGAACTGCACGACCGGCTGGCCCGCAAGGCGCTCGACTCCGCGGGCGTGCGTACCGAGATCCGTACACGAGTCACCTCCATCTCTACTGACGAGAACGGGCGCTGGAACGTTCAGGTTCCCGGCGAGACCATCGAGGCGGACACGGTCGTCCTCGCCGTGGCCCAGCGCGAGGCCCACGATCTGCTGCCCGACGGCGCGCTCGACGCCCCCGAACGGCTCCTCGACATCGCCACCGCGCCGATCCTCAACGTGCACGTCGTCTACGACCGCAAGGTGCTCGACAAGCCCTTCTTCGCCGCGCTCGGCACCCCGGTGCAGTGGGTCTTCGACCGCACCGACGCCTCCGGGCTGCGCGAGGGCCAGTACCTCGCGCTGTCCCAGTCGGCCGCCCAGGACGAGATCGACGCACCCGTGGCCGAGCTGAGGGAGCGTTACCTCCCGGAGCTGGAGCGGCTGTTGCCCGGCACCCGCGGTGCCGAGGTGAAGGACTTCTTCGTGACCAGGGAGCGCACGGCGACGTTCGCTCCGACCCCCGGCGTCGGGCGGCTGCGGCCCGGCGCCCGCACCAAAGCCCCCGGCCTGTACCTGGCCGGTGCGTGGACCGCCACAGGGTGGCCCGCGACCATGGAGAGCGCGGTCCGCAGTGGGGTGAGCGCGGCGGACGCCGCTCTCGCCGCCCTGGGCCGGCCCCGCCCCCGTCACCTCTTCGAAGTCGAGGAGGCGGCGTGATGCTCGATCAGCAGGCGGCAGGCGACCCCCGCACCTCCGGTACCGCAACAAGAGGAGAGACTGTGCCCACTGTGCCCCCGGCCTCGACGGCTGCCGACGCGGTGGACGTGACCGCGCTCCTGGAGCGCGGCCGGACCCTGGCCACACCGGTACTGCGGGCGGCGATCGACCGCCTGGCCCCTCCCATGGACACCGTTTCCGCCTACCACTTCGGCTGGATCGACGCCGACGGCAACCCCGCGCACGGCGACGGCGGCAAGGCCGTGCGTCCCGCCCTCGCGGTCCTGTCGGCCGAGGTCACCGGCGCCGCGCCCGAGATCGGCATCCCCGGCGCCGTCGCCGTAGAGCTGGTCCACAACTTCTCGCTGCTGCACGACGACCTGATGGACGGCGACGAACAGCGCCGTCACCGCGACACCGTCTGGAAGGTGCACGGCCCCGCCCAGGCGATCCTGGTCGGCGACGCCCTGTTCGCCCTCGCCAACGAGGTGCTGCTGGAACTCGGCACCGCCGAGGCCGGCCGCGCCGCCCGCCGCCTGACCACCGCCACCCGCGCCCTCATCGACGGACAGGCCCAGGACATCTCCTACGAGCACCGCGACCGCGTCAGCGTCGAGGAGTGCCTGGAGATGGAGGGCAACAAGACCGGCGCCCTGCTCGCCTGCGCCTCCTCGGTCGGCGCGGTGCTCGGCGGCGCGGACGACTGGACCGCCGACACGCTGGAGAAGTACGGCCACCACCTCGGCCTGGCCTTCCAGGCCGTCGACGACCTGCTCGGTATCTGGGGCGACCCGGTCTCGACCGGCAAGCAGGCCTGGAGCGATCTGCGCCAGCGCAAGAAGTCCCTGCCGGTCGTGGCCGCGCTCGCGGCCGGCGGCCCCGCCTCCGACCGGCTCGGCGAGATGCTCGCCGCGGACGCCAAGAGCAGCGACTTCGAGAACTTCTCCGAGGAGGAGTTCGCGGCCCGCGCCGCCCTCATCGAGGACGCGGGCGGCCGCGAATGGACGGCCGAGGAAGCACGCCGTCAGCACACCACCGCCATCGAGGCCCTCGACGCCATCGACATGCCCGACCGGGTGCGGGCACAGTTCGCGGCGCTCGCCGACTTCGTCGTCGTACGAAAGAGATGATCACTATCGGTCGAATAACCCTCGCGTAGTCGCCGACCGGTGCCCTGGGCACCACCCGAGCACCGGCCGACGGCGGACCCACAGCAGCACGATTTGAACGACTGCACGAAGGGGAAGCCATGACAGCGACGACCGACGGAAGCACCGGGGCTCTGCCGCCCCGCGCTGCCTCGGCCCGCGAAACCGACAGCACGACCCCCGTGGCGGCGGGGGGACCGGACACCGCCGTACGGGCCGTACAACGCGCCACCGACTACCTGCTGTCGCGGCAGGACCCCCAGGGTTGGTGGAAGGGCGACCTGGAGACCAACGTCACCATGGACGCCGAGGATCTGCTCCTGCGTCAGTTCCTGGGCATCCGCGACGAGGAGACCACGCGCGCCGCAGGCCTGTTCATCCGCGGCGAGCAGCGCGAGGACGGCACCTGGGCGTCGTTCTTCGGCGGCCCTGGCGAACTCTCCACCACCATCGAGGCGTACGTCGCCCTGCGGCTGGCCGGCGACGCGCCGGACGCGCCGCACATGGCGAAGGCCGCGGCGTGGATCCGCGGCCGGGGCGGCGTGGCCTCGGCCCGGGTCTTCACCCGGATCTGGCTCGCCCTGTTCGGCTGGTGGAAATGGGAGGACCTGCCCGAACTCCCGCCGGAACTCATCTTCTTCCCCAAGTGGGTCCCACTCAACATCTACGACTTCGGGTGCTGGGCGCGGCAGACCATCGTCCCGCTCACCGTCGTCTCCGCGAAGCGGCCGGTACGGCCCGCGCCGTTCGCGCTCGACGAGCTGCACACCGACCCTGCCCGGCCCAATCCGCCCAAGCCCCTTGCTCCGGCGGTGAGTTGGGACGGTGCCTTCCAGCGGCTCGACAAGGCGCTGCACCGGCTGCGCAAGGTCGCGCCGCGCCGGCTGCGCAGGGCGGCCATGAACTCCGCCGCCCGCTGGATCGTCGAGCGGCAGGAGAACGACGGCGCCTGGGGCGGCATCCAGCCGCCGGCCGTGTACTCGGTGATCGCGCTGTCCCTGCTCGGCTACGACCTCGAACACCCCGTCATGCGCGAGGGGTTGGCGTCCCTGGACCGGTTCGCCGTCTGGCGCGAGGACGGGGCCCGGATGATCGAGGCCTGTCAGTCGCCGGTGTGGGACACCTGCCTCGCCACCATCGCGCTGGTCGACGCGGGCGTGCCCGCCGATCATCCGCAACTCGTGCGCGCGGCGGACTGGATGCTCGGGGAGGAGATCGTCAGACCCGGCGACTGGGCCGTGAAGCGACCCCAACTGCCGCCTGGCGGCTGGGCGTTCGAGTTCCACAACGACAACTACCCCGACATCGACGACACCGCCGAGGTCGTCCTCGCACTGCGCCGGGTCAGCCATCACGACCCGGAGCGGGTGGAGAAGGCGATCGGACGGGGGGTGCGCTGGAACCTCGGGATGCAGTCGAAGAACGGGGGCTGGGGCGCCTTCGACGTCGACAACACCAGCCCGTTCCCCAACCGGCTGCCGTTCTGCGACTTCGGGGAGGTCATCGACCCGCCGTCGTCCGACGTGACGGCGCACGTGGTGGAGATGCTGGCCGTCGAGGGGCTCTCGCACGATCCGCGCACCCGGCGCGGCATCGAGTGGCTGCTCGCCGAACAGGAGCCGGACGGCTCGTGGTTCGGGCGCTGGGGCGTCAACTACATCTACGGCACCGGGTCCGTCGTACCCGCCCTCGCCGCCGCGGGCCTGCCCGGCTCGCATCCGGCGATCCGCCGGGCGGTCACCTGGCTGGAGTCGGTCCAGAACGACGACGGCGGCTGGGGCGAGGACCTGCGCTCCTACGACGACGCGGCGAAGTGGAGCGGCCGCGGCGCCTCCACCCCCTCGCAGACGGCATGGGCGCTGATGGCTCTGCTGGCGGCCGGGGAGCACGACTCCAAGGCCGTCGAGCGCGGGGTGGAGTGGCTCGCCGTCACCCAGCTGGAGGACGGCTCCTGGGACGAGCCCTACTTCACCGGGACCGGCTTCCCGGGGGACTTCTCCATCAACTACCACCTCTACCGGCAGGTGTTCCCGCTCACCGCGCTCGGCCGGTACGTGCACGGGGAGCCCTTCGCGAAGAAACCCTTCCCAGAGGTCGAGGGGGGCTGATGAGCACACCGTCCGCACCGGCCCCGCTGGTGATCGCCTGCGCCCTCGGCATCGAGAGCCTCGCCCTGCGCAGCCGCGACCACCGGGGGGCCGACGGGCCGGTCACCGTCCTGCGCACGGGCATGGGACCGGAGGCCGCCGAGGCCTCCACCACCCGGGTGCTGGCCCAGCCGGAGCTCGCGGGGGCCGCCGTCCTCGCCACGGGCTTCTGCGCGGGCCTCGCCCCGGGGATGCACCCCGGCGACCTGGTGGTCGCCGAGGAGACCCGGCACTCGCGCGGGAACGTCCCGTGCGTCGGAACCGATCTGCTGGTCAAGGAGCTCATGCGCGCCGTGCCCGGGCGCACGGTCCACACCGGACCGCTCACCGGCTCCGATCACGTCATCCGCGGTCACGAACGGTCGGAGTTGCTCGCGACCGGCGCAATCGCGGTCGACATGGAATCCGCGGCGACGCTCCTGAGCGCCGTACGCACCGGTGAGCGCCCCGTTGCGGCCGTACGGGTGGTCGTGGACGCTCCTGAACATGAACTCGTCCGGATCGGCACAGTGCGCGGTGGAATATCAGCTTTCCGCGTCCTTCGTTCCGTACTTCCAGCTTTCTTCGAATGGCACCGTTCTTTGCTGCTCCCCAGGAGGTGAGCCAGATGGCCATGCCGCTGCGCCAGTCCATCAAGGTCGCTACATACTTGGCCGAACAGAAGCTCCGCAAGCGGGACAAGTTCCCGTTGATCGTGGAGCTCGAACCTCTCTTCGCGTGCAACCTGAAGTGCGAGGGCTGCGGCAAGATCCAGCACCCGGCCGGAGTGCTCAAGCAGCGCATGCCGGTCGCACAGGCCGTCGGGGCGGTGCTGGAGTCCGGTGCGCCGATGGTGTCCATCGCGGGCGGAGAGCCCCTGATGCACCCTCAGATCGACGAGATCGTGCGGCAGTTGGTGGCGAAGAAGAAGTACGTCTTCCTCTGCACCAACGCGATGCTGCTGCGCAAGAAGATGGACAAGTTCACGCCCTCGCCCTACTTCGCGTTCGCCGTGCACATCGACGGGCTGCGTGAGCGCCACGACGAGTCGGTGGCGAAGGAGGGTGTGTTCGACGAGGCGGTGGAGGCGATCAAGGAGGCCAAGAAGCGCGGCTTCCGGGTCACCACCAACTCGACCTTCTTCAACACCGACACCCCGCAGACCATCATCGAGGTGCTCAATTTCCTCAATGACGACCTCAAGGTCGACGAGATGATGATCTCGCCCGCGTACGCCTACGAGAAGGCGCCCGACCAGGAGCACTTCCTGGGCGTGGAGCAGACCCGCGAGCTGTTCAAGAAGGCCTTCTCGGGCGGCAACCGCAAGAAGTGGCGCCTCAACCACTCCCCGCTCTTCCTGGACTTCCTGGAGGGCAAGGTCGACTTCCCGTGCACCGCGTGGGCGATCCCGAACTACTCGCTCTTCGGCTGGCAGCGCCCCTGCTACCTGATGAGCGACGGGTACGTGCCCACGTACCGCGAGCTGATCGAGGAGACCGACTGGGACAAGTACGGCCGCGGCAAGGACCCGCGCTGCGCCAACTGCATGGCGCACTGCGGCTACGAGCCCACCGCCGTCCTGGCCACCATGGGGTCCCTGAAGGAGTCGCTGCGCGCCATGCGCGAGACGGTCTCCGGAAACCGGGAGTAGCACGATGACCGCCATCTCCTTGGGAGTTCCCGAGGTACCGGCCCGGCCGATCGCCGAGCGGCGCGTGTCGCGGCAGATCCATGTCGGGCCGGTGGCGGTCGGGGGCGGCGCCCCGGTGTCGGTGCAGTCGATGACGACGACCCGCACCTCGGACATCGGGGCCACCCTCCAGCAGATCGCCGAACTCACCGCGTCCGGCTGCCAGATCGTGCGCGTCGCCTGTCCCACGCAGGACGACGCGGACGCGCTGGCGACCATCGCCAGGAAGTCGCAGATCCCGGTGATCGCGGACATCCACTTCCAGCCGAAGTACGTGTTCGCGGCGATCGAGGCCGGCTGCGCGGCCGTCCGCGTCAACCCCGGCAACATCAAGCAGTTCGACGACAAGGTGAAGGAGATCGCGCGGGCCGCGAAGGATCACGGCACGCCGATCCGGATCGGGGTCAACGCCGGGTCGCTCGACAAGCGGCTGCTGCAGAAGTACGGCAAGGCCACACCGGAGGCGCTCGTGGAGAGCGCGCTGTGGGAGGCGTCGCTCTTCGAGGAGCACGGCTTCCGGGACATCAAGATCTCGGTCAAGCACAACGACCCGGTCGTGATGATCGAGGCCTACCGGCAGCTGGCCGCGCAGAGCGACTACCCGCTGCACCTCGGCGTGACGGAGGCGGGCCCGTCCTTCCAGGGCACGATCAAGTCGGCCGTCGCCTTCGGGGCGTTGCTCAGCCAGGGCATCGGCGACACCATCCGGGTCTCGCTGTCCGCACCGCCCGCCGAGGAGGTCAAGGTCGGCCTGCAGATCCTGGAGTCGCTCAACCTCAAGCAGCGGCGGCTGGAGATCGTCTCCTGCCCGTCCTGCGGGCGTGCCCAGGTGGACGTCTACAAGCTGGCCGACGAGGTCACGGCGGGCCTGGAGGGCATGGAAGTCCCGTTGCGGGTCGCCGTCATGGGGTGCGTGGTGAACGGACCCGGTGAGGCGCGCGAGGCGGACCTGGGGGTCGCCTCCGGCAACGGCAAGGGGCAGATCTTCGTCAAGGGCGAGGTCATCAAGACCGTGCCCGAGTCGAAGATCGTGGAGACCCTCATCGAGGAAGCGATGAAGATCGCCGAACAGATGGAGCAGGACGGCGTCGCGTCGGGGGAGCCGGCCGTCACCGTGAGCTGAACAGCACGGACCGAAGGGGGCCCGAGCGTGACGATTCTGGAGAACATCCGGGGACCACGCGACCTTAAGGCGCTGTCCGAGGCGGAACTCGGTGAACTGTCCGAAGAGATCAGGGAGTTCCTGGTGCACGCGGTGGCCAGGACCGGAGGTCACCTCGGGCCCAATCTGGGGGTGGTGGAACTCTCCATCGCCCTCCACCGGGTCTTCGAGTCACCGGTCGACCGCCTCGTGTGGGACACCGGTCACCAGAGCTACGTACACAAGCTGCTGACAGGCCGTCAGGACTTCTCGAAGCTGCGCGGCAAGGGGGGCCTGTCCGGCTACCCCTCGCGCGAGGAGTCCGAGCACGACATCGTCGAGAACAGCCACGCGTCCACCGCGCTCGGCTGGGCCGACGGGCTCGCCAAGGCCCGTCAGGTGCAGGGGGAGAAGGGGCATGTCGTCGCGGTGATCGGCGACGGCGCGCTCACCGGCGGGATGGCGTGGGAGGCGCTGAACAACATCGCGGCCGCCAAGGACCGGCCGCTGATCATCGTGGTCAACGACAACGAGCGCTCCTACGCGCCCACCATCGGCGGCCTCGCGAACCACCTGGCCACCCTGCGCACCACCGACAGCTACGAGAAGGTGCTCGCCTGGGGCAAGGACGTACTCCTGCGCACCCCCGTCGTCGGCAACACCCTCTACGAGTCGCTGCACGGCGCGAAGAAGGGCTTCAAGGACGCGTTCGCGCCGCAGGGCATGTTCGAGGACCTGGGCCTGAAGTACGTCGGTCCGATCGACGGGCACGACCTCGGGGCCGTCGAGTCCGCGCTGCGCCGGGCGAAACGGTTCCACGGGCCCGTGCTCGTGCACTGCCTCACGGAGAAGGGGCGCGGCTACGAACCCGCCCTCGCCCACGAGGAGGACCACTTCCACACCGTCGGCGTGATGGACCCGCTCACCTGCGAGCCGCTCACGCCGTCCAACGGGCCCTCCTGGACCTCGGTGTTCGGCGACGAGATCCTCGCGATCGGCGAGGAGCGGGACGACGTCGTGGCGATCACCGCGGCCATGCTGCACCCGGTGGGGCTCGGCAAGTTCGCCGCGCGCTTCCCGGACCGGGTGTGGGACGTCGGCATCGCGGAGCAGCACGCGGCCGTGTCCGCGGCGGGCCTGGCGACCGGCGGACTGCACCCCGTCGTCGCCGTCTACGCCACCTTCCTCAACCGTGCCTTCGACCAGCTCCTGATGGACGTGGCCCTGCACCGCTGCGGGGTCACCTTCGTCCTGGACCGGGCCGGCGTCACGGGCGTCGACGGGGCCTCGCACAACGGCATGTGGGACATGTCGATCCTTCAGGTCGTGCCCGGCCTCAGAATCGCCGCACCACGTGACGCCGACCAGCTCCGCGCCCAACTCCGCGAGGCCGTCGCGGTGGACGACGCGCCGACGCTGATCCGCTTCCCCAAGGAGTCGGTGGGACCGCAGATCCCGGCGGTGGACCGGATCGGCGGAATCGACGTCCTGCACCGGGGCGAGCGGCCGGACGTCCTTCTGGTGGCCGTCGGCGTGATGGCGCCGGTCTGCCTCCAGGCCGCCGAGCTGTTGGCGGCCCGGGGCATCAACTGCACGGTCGTGGACCCCCGTTGGGTCAAACCCGTCGACCCTGCGCTCCCCGGCCTCGCCGCCGAACACCGCATGGTGGCCGTCGTCGAGGACAACAGCCGGGCCTCCGGCGTCGGCGCGGCGGTGGCGCTGGCGCTGGGCGACGCCGAAGTCGACGTACCCGTACGGCGGTTCGGCATCCCGGAGCAGTTCCTCGCGCACGCCAAGCGCGGTGAGGTGCTGGCCGACATCGGCCTCACGCCGGTCGAGGTGGCGGGACGGATCGGCGCGAGCCTGGCCGCCAAGGAGCAGTTGGACGGCCCAGTCAAGGAGAAAGCTGAATGACCAAGGAGTTCGACCTCGCCGCGCTGCTGGCCGAGCGCGGAGCCGAGCGCTACGAGCTGCACGGCAAGTACCTGAACCACCAACTGCCGCGCATGCTGCACACGATCGGCTTCGACAAGGTCTACGAGCGCGGCGAGGGCGCCTACTTCTGGGACGCGGACGGCAACGACTACCTGGACATGCTGGCCGGGTTCGGGGTGATGGGCCTGGGACGCCATCACCCCGTCGTCCGCAAGGCGCTGCACGACGTCCTGGACGCCGACCTCGCCGACCTCACCCGCTTCGACTGCCAGCCGCTGCCCGGGCTGCTGGCCGAGAAGCTGCTGTCCTACAGCCCGCACCTGGACCGCGTGTTCTTCGGCAACAGCGGCACGGAGGCCGTGGAGACCGCGCTGAAGTTCGCCCGGTACGCCACCGGGAAGCCCAGGGTCCTGTACTGCGACCACGCCTTCCACGGCCTGACCACCGGCGCCCTGTCGGTCAACGGCGAGGACGGCTTCCGGGACGGCTTCGCCCCGCTGCTGCCCGACACGGCGGTCCCGCTCGGTGATCTCGACGCCCTGGCACGGGAGTTGAAGAAGGGCGACGTCGCCGCCCTGGTCGTCGAGCCGATCCAGGGCAAGGGTGTGCACGAGGCCCCGCCCGGCTATCTGCGGGCCGCCCAGGAGCTGTTGCGTCAGCACAAGGCGCTGCTCATCGCCGACGAGGTGCAGACCGGCCTCGGCCGCACCGGCGACTTCTACGCCTACCAGCACGAGGACGGCGTGGAACCGGACTTGGTGTGTGTGGCCAAGGCGCTGTCCGGCGGCTATGTGCCGGTCGGCGCGACCCTCGGCAAGGACTGGATCTTCAAGAAGGTCTACTCGTCCATGGACCGCGTCCTGGTCCACTCGGCGAGTTTCGGGTCCAACGCCCAGGCCATGGCGGCGGGCCTCGCCGTGCTGTCCGTCATGGAGAACGAGCAGGTCGTCGCCAACGCCCGGGTGACCGGGGACCTGTTGAGGACGCGGCTCGCGGCGCTGATCGACAAGTACGAGCTGCTGGCCGACGTGCGCGGCCGGGGTCTGATGATCGGCATCGAGTTCGGCCGGCCCAAGTCGCTGAAGCTGCGCGGCCGTTGGACGATGTTGCAGGCCGCGCGCAAGGGCCTGTTCGCGCAGATGGTCGTCGTACCGCTCCTGCAACGGCACCGGATCCTCACGCAGGTCTCCGGCGATCACCTGGAGGTGATCAAGCTGATCCCGCCGTTGGTCGTCGGCGAGCGGGAGGTGGACCGGTTCGTGGACGCGTTCACGGCCGTGATGGACGACGCGCACAGCGGTGGCGGGCTGATGTGGGACTTCAGCAAGACGCTGGTGAAGCAGGCGGTCGCCAACCGCTAGCGGGCGTCGCTCGCGGCGGGGCTGCGGGTTTTGTCTCTGAGGCAAGAAATTTGCCCCAGAGACAAGCCTGCGGCTGAATGGAGAGCATGAGCTCTCCCGAGACCGAGCCGGTGGACGGGCAGGACGAGATCCTGCCCGTCGTCGCTCCACAGCTGCGCGCCCTGCGCCGCCGTGCCTCCCTCACGCTGGAGGCCGCGGGCCTGGCCGCCGGGTTGTCGCCGGCCCACCTCTCCCGACTGGAGACCGGACAGCGCCAGCCTTCGCTGCCGATGCTGCTCGCTCTCGCGCGTATCTACGGTACGACGGTCTCGGAGCTGCTCGGCGAGACGGTCGCCGACCGGGACTCCGTCGTGCGCGCCGCCGACATGGAACCGACCGCGGCCGGCGGCTGGACCTACTGGCCCGCCGGGGCGCCCGGCCGCGGCATGCAGGCCCTGCGCGTCCACGTACCGCACGGCTCGCAGGGCGACATCGTGCGCGTGCATCCCGGCGAGGAGTGGCTCTACGTCCTCAAGGGCCGGCTGCGGCTGCGCCTCGGGGACACCGCGCACCGGCTCGCACCCGGCGACAGCGCGCACTTCGACTCCCTCACCCCGCACCGGATCGCGGCGCAGGACCCCGACGGGGTCGAGCTGCTGTTCGTCCACACCCTGCTGCAGAGTCCCACGGCCACGCTGTGCCTGGGACCCGTTACCGGAGAGACGCCATGAGAGACATGGAAGAGAAGTTCCCGCGCGCGTTGTGGGTGCGGCTCCTCATCTACATCGCCGCCGGGCACGTGTTCGCGGCGTTCCTGTTCCTGCTGTTCGAGGTCGGCGCGAACGCCAAGTAGCCCCGGGCAGCGCCCGGTCGGCGGTCGTCTCGTGGCGTCAGTCGAGCAGGCGCTCCCGCAGCCGCTCCCGGATCTCCGGGGTGACGCCGAGACCCTGCTCCAGATAGGTGTCGACGTCGCCCCACGTCTCCTCGATGGTCTCGAAGGCCGCCGTCAGATACTCGGCGCGTGCCTCGAAGAGGGGGCTGAGCAGCTCCATGACCTCGGGGGAGTACGCGGACTCGGCACCGCTGCTGCGGCGCACCTTGTAGCGGCGGTGCTTCGCGTTCGACTCCAGGTAGTCGGCGAGGATCGCCTCGCGCTCGACGCCCAGGGCGAGGAGCGTCACGGCTATGGAGAGACCCGCGCGGTCCTTGCCCGCCGCGCAGTGCATCAGCGCGGGCGCGCTGTCCTCGGCGAGCGCGTGCAGTACGCGTGCGTGCTCGGCGGTGCGGGTCTTGATGATCGAGCGGTAGGAACTGATCATCCGGTTCGCGGCCTTGCCGTCGCCGAGGATCTCGCGCAGCTGCTCGATCTCGCCGTCCCGGACCATCGTCCAGAAGTCGGCGCCGTGGGCCGGGTCGGTGAGCGGGAGGTTCACGTTCAGCACGCCCGGCAGCTCGACGTCCGGGCCCTCCAGCTTCTGGTCCGCCGCGTTGCGGAAGTCGAAGATCGTGTGCAGCCCCAGGGACGACAGGAACACCGCGTCCTCCGCGGTCGCGTGCGCCAAGTGCCCGCTGCGGAACAGCACTCCCTGCCGCACCCGCCGTCCGTCCACCGTCGGCAGCCCGCCCACGTCGCGGAAATTGCGGACTCCGGTCAGCTCGGGCTCGGTCGACGGGATCTGCTGCGTCACGGGGGCTCCTCCCAGTCCACCCGGTCGGCGCGGCTCGGCATGATGGCCGACGGGGTGCGTCTTCGACGATACGACACGGGTTCCCGAGGCAATGAGTTGTCCACAGGCGTTGCCTCGGGCCGCACGACCATTGATGATGTTGATCCTTGATCGCGCCTGTTGGGAAGTGTGGAAGCTTGATGCTGGAGATCTCCGACAACGGTCGTACGTGGCTCCTCTCGGGGCCTCTGAGCAGTTACGCCGTCCACCTCACCGAGGACGACGTACTGCTGCATCTGCACTGGGGCCCCCGGATCGCGCTCGCCGACGCCGAGGCGCTGGCCGCACTTCCGGAGCCCGAGTACCGGGGCTTCGAGTCGCAGCTCGACGGCCGCGAGGAGTACCCCGTCGAGGGCGGCCCGCGCTTCGTCCGGCCCGCCCTGTCCGTGCGCACCGAGGAGCGGCGCGGCACGGAGTGGCGGTTCGAGGCGTACGAGGCCGAAGCGGGCGAGGACGGTGAACTGCGGCTGCGCTTCCGGGACGACGGGCTATCCATCACCCTGCACTACCGGATGCGGCACGACGTCGTGGAGCGCTGGGTGACCCTCGACAACGAGGGGCCGGTCGTGGAACTGCTGCGCGCCGACTCGGCCACCTGGACGCTGCCCGACCGCGAGGACTGGCGACTGTCCCACCTGCACGGCCGCTGGGCGGCGGAGTCTCAGCTGACCTCGGCACCGCTCACCTACGGCGAGCGGGTCATCGGCAGCCGTCGCGGCCACACCAGCCACCAGCACCTGCCCTGGGTCGCCCTGGACACCGACGCGACCGAGGAGCGCGGCGAGGTGTACGGCTGCGCGCTCGGCTGGTCGGGCTCCTGGCGGATCGCGGTGGCCCAACTCCCCGACGCGCGCGTGCAGATCAACGGCGGTGTGGGCTACGACGAATCCGGGCTGCTGCGCCTGGCGGCCGGGGAGTCGTTCACGACCCCCGTCTTCGCCGGCCTGTGGAGCGACGGCGGCTTCGGCGGCGCGAGCCGCGCCTGGCACGCCTACCAGCGCGCGTACGTCATCCCGGACGCGGACCGGGACCGGCCCGTGCTGTTCAACTCCTGGGAGGCCACCGAGTTCGACATCTCCGAGGAGCAGCAGGGCACCCTCGCCCGGCAGGCCGCGGCGATCGGCGTCGAGCTCTTCGTGGTCGACGACGGCTGGTTCGGCAAGCGCGTCAACGACCGGGCCGGACTCGGCGACTGGACGCCCAACCCCGACCGCTTCCCCGGGGGCCTCAAGCCGCTCGCCGACGAGGTGCACGCGCTCGGCATGCAGTTCGGCATCTGGGTCGAGCCCGAGATGGTCAACGCGGACAGCGACCTGTACCGCGCGCACCCCGACTGGGTGCAGTTCCAACCGGGACGAAAGCGGACGGAGTTCCGCAATCAGCTCGTACTCAACCTGGCCCGGCCGGACGTCCAGGAGTACCTCTGGGAGAAGCTCGACGCCATCCTCTCCAGCGCCCCGATCGACTACGTCAAGTGGGACTTCAACCGCTGCTTCACCGACGCGGGCTGGCCCGGCGAGGCGTACCCGCAGCGGCTGTGGATCGACCACGTGCGCGCGCTGTACGCCCTGTTGGACCGGCTGCGGGCGGCCCACCCGGGGGTCTCCTTCGAGTCCTGCTCGGGCGGCGGCGGCAGGATCGACCTCGGGATCATGAGCCGTACGGACGAGGTGTGGACCTCGGACAACACCGACCCGCTGGACCGGCTCGCCATCCAGCACGGCTTCACCCAGATCCACCCCGCGCGCGTGATGGCCGCCTGGGTCACCGACAGCCCCAACACCCAGCTCAACGACCGGGTCAGCTCGCTGCGCTTCCGGTTCGTGAGCTCCATGGCGGGCGTGCTGGGGGTCGGCGGAGACCTCGCCAAGTGGTCCGAGGAGGAGCTGGCCGAGGCGGGCGGCTGGGTGGCCCTCTACAAGGAGATCCGGCACATCGTGCAGCGCGGTGACCTTCACCGTCTGCGGGCCCCGCAGGGCGGGCTCAGTGCCGTCCAGTACGTGCTCGGGGACGAGACCGTGGTCCTGGCCTGGCTTCAGGCGCAGAGCTACGGCGAGCCCGTGCCGGCGGTGCGGCTGCGCGGACTGGACCCGACAGCGTCGTACGAATGCCTCGAAACGGGCGAAGTTCACAGGGGTGCCGTACTGCTGCATCACGGACTGCGGACCGGGCTGCGCGGCGACTTCGATGCGACGGTTCTCCGACTCCGTCGCATCTGACTCTTCTGTCCGAATTGGCGCCTTGGTTCGCCTTCGTTCCAACTCGCTCTGGAATAAGGCGGACTGGGGTGACGTCACGTGAGGAGCGTCATATCCGTGACCGTGCGTGGTTCTGCATGTCCACGTAATTCACGTGCTTTTCAAGGGTGTTTGTGCCTGGTGGCGGGTCCTTAATTCACGCAGGGTGACCGTGAATTCTCACAAGGGATCAAGAGAAACGTATTCACAGGGAACCTCTACTTGTTCCTTCGCGTCCTGGTCGCTTACGTTCGCCACCAATCCGGACGGACGCCCAATCCTGCCGCCGACCGGAGTCCGCTCAACTCACCCGTGAACGGCAGGAGCGGGGGACCCACAGGTACAACCGCCTGTTCCGGTCTCCGGAAGAGGCTTGGGGTAAAGCCGTGCCGAAAAGCGCGGCCGGGCATCTCCAGCTCGCACCCGACAGCTCACCTCGCAGGCGCCGGAGAGGAATTCGTCATGCCCGCGAAGGGTAAGCACCGTCGCCCCAAGTCCCAGCGCCTGACCCGCACCATCGCCGTCGCCGGCACCGGGGGCGCCGCGCTCGCCCTCCCGCTGATGGGGGCCACCGGCGCCCACGCGGCCACCTCCGAATCGGCTTCCCAGGGCGTTTCGGAAAAGGCCGTCCAGTCGCTTCCGGCCGCCGAGAATGCGTCGGTCCAGCAGAAGTCGACGGCACAGAAGTCCGCCAAGAAGAGCACAGCCAACACCCAAGGTGTGCGCACCTATTCGGTGCGATCCGGTGACTGGCTGGCGAAGATCGCCGACGAGGAGAACGTCACCGGCGGCTGGCAGAAGCTCTACTCGGACAACCGTGAGGCGGTCGGCGACGACCCGTCGCTCATCCACCCCGGCCTGAAGCTCACGCTCGGCAAGAAGGCCGCGACCGGCACCACCGACTCGTCGCCCTCTTCCTCGTCCTCTTCTTCGTCGTCCTCGAAGAATTCGGGCTCGTCGTCCTCGAAGGACTCCTCCTCGAAGAGTTCCTCCTCGGACAGCCAGGCCTCCTCGAACTCGACGAGCACGCAGTCCGCCGACTCCGCGAGCTCCAGCGGCTACACCCTCCCGGTCACCGGTGCCACCATCGGCACCGGCTACCGCGTGGCCGGCAGTATGTGGTCCAGCGGCTACCACACGGGCGTCGACTTCGTCGTCCCGACCGGCACCTCGCTCAAGGCCGTCGCCGCGGGCACGGTCGTCTCCGCGGGCTGGGGCGGCGCGTACGGCAACCAGGTCGTCATCAAGCTGAACGACGGCTACTACGCCCAGTACGCCCACCTCTCGCAGCTCTCCGTCTCGGCCGGCCAGACCGTGACCGAGGGCCAGCAGGTCGGCCTCTCCGGCGCGACCGGCAACGTGACCGGACCGCACCTGCACTTCGAGATCCGTACGACCCCGGACTACGGGTCCGACGTGGACCCGGTCGCCTACCTCCGTACGAAGGGTGTCGCCGTCGGCTGACGCGCCCCCTGAACCACCTGCCTGACACGCTGCCGAAGGCCGGATCCCGATCCCCGGGTCCGGCCTTCGGTGTGACGTGGTGCCGCCTTCGGCAGGGCGTTCCAGCCGTCAACAGCCGTGGCCGGAAAGCTATTCCTGGTTTGGTGAACACTTTAGGAGTGGCTTATCTCACCGCACGTCAACCCCTTCCTACGGTCGCGTAGGTCACATTCGAAGGTGAATCATGTTCGCTTGTGGCAGACGATTCGAAGAATGACAGCAGATCAGTGATCGGGTCGTACGTTGCGGTGGGGGACAGCTTCACCGAAGGCGTCGGCGACCCCGGCCCCGACGGGGCGATGGTCGGTTGGGCCGACCGGTTCGCGGTACTGCTCGCGGACCGGGAGCCCGAGGGCCACTTCACGTACAACAACCTCGCCGTACGCGGAAAGCTGCTCGACCAGATCGTGGCGGACCAGCTTCCGCAGGCGCTCGAACTCGCCCCGGACCTGATCTCCTTCAGCGCCGGCGGCAACGACATCATCCGGCCCGGCACCGACCCCGACGAGGTCGCCGAGCGGTTCGAGCTGGCGATCGCCCGGCTCACCGAGTCGGCCGGCACCGTCCTGGTGACGACCGGCTTCGACACCCGAGGCGTCCCCGTGCTCAAGCATCTGCGCGGCAAGATCGCCACCTACAACGGACATGTGCGCGCGGTCGCCGACCGGTACGGCTGTCCCGTGCTCGACCTGTGGTCCCTCAAGACCGTCCAGGACCGCCGGGCCTGGGACGACGACCGGCTGCACCTCTCGCCCGAGGGGCACACGCGCGTGGCGCTGCGCGCGGGCCAGGTGCTCGGTCTGGAGGTACCGGCCGACCCGGACCAGGCCTGGCCCCCGCTGCCGCCCCGCGGCACCCTGGAGGTCCGGCGGGACGACGTGCACTGGGCGCGCGAGTACCTGGTGCCGTGGATCGGACGGCGGCTGCGCGGCGAGTCGTCGGGCGACCACGTCACGGCGAAGGGCGCGCTGTCCCCGGACGACATCAAGTCGCGGATCGCCCGGGTGGCTTGACGGGTGCCAGCGGTGTGGGCCGTGCCGACCTGAAACGGCGCGGCCCACACCGCTGGAGTATCGAGGCGATCGACCCCGCGGTGGCGGGGTGACCGGGGGAGAGGGTGGCTCTCAGCGGTCGGACGCGGTCAACGCCTCCTGCGCGAGACCCAGTTCCCGGGCCACCGCCTCGTCCACCCACTCCTGCGCCCGCGCCCGCGGCACCGCGCCGGGGTACGACGTCAGCTGGACGGCGAGCCCGTCGAGCAGGGCCGTGAGGCGCAGAGCCGTGCCGTGCGGGTCGGGGCAGTGGAACTCGCCGGCGGCGACGCCCTCCGCGATGACCTCGGCGAGCGCGGCCTTCCACTGCCGGTCCAGGTCCCGGGTGACCTCCCGCAGCGCGGGCTCGCGCAGCGCCGCCGCCCAGCCCTCGATCCACAGCCGCCAGCCCTTGGCCGGGCCGGTCGGCGCGTACCAGCGCACCGCCGAGCGCAGCCGTCGCAGCGCCGTCGTGCGGCGGCCGAGCAGCTTGCGCAGATGGGCGAGGTCGTCCTCGGCGGCGTACGTGAACGCGGCAGCGACCAGTTTCTCCTTCGTGGAGAAGTGATAGAGCACCAGCGCGTTGCTCACGCCGAGCGCCGAGGCCACGTCGGCGATCCTGACCGCCGCCACGCCCCGTACCTCGATCTGCTCGATGGCGGCCCGCAGCAACTCCTCGCGCCGCTCGGCCACGCTCAACCGCACTCTCGCCACCCGGTCACCTTATTCCGTTCGCGCAGGACGATGCCTCCGCGGTGTCCGACCCGGCCCCAACGGGCAACATCGCCGCACCTGTTCGGCCTTCACCGCGACTCCGTCAGCGGTACCAGCCGAACCGCTCGGCGATCACCGGCAGCCGGTCCGCGACGATGGCATGCGCGGCCGCCCGCGGGGTCGTGCCGTCGGCCTCCGCGCGGGCCAGCGTCCGGTCGATCAGGGCGCGCATCGAGCGGCGCATGTGCGCGAACGCCTCGTCCGCGTCCGGACCGATGTCGCCGAACAGGGTCCACCACCACCAGGCGTTCGTCCCGGAGTTGACGACCACGTCGGGCAGCACGGTGATCCCGCGCGCGGCCAGCAGCTGCTCCGCGGCCGGCAGGACGGGCATGTTGGCGGCCTCGACGATCCAACGGGCGGTGATCCGCCCCTGGTTCGCCGTGTCGATCGCGTACGAGACGGCCGCCGGCACCAGCACCTCCGCGCGGGCGGACAGCCAGGCGTCGCCGGGCAGTTCGCGGTCGTCCCGGCGCAACACGGAGCGGTCCACGGTGCCGTACGCGTCCCGCGCGGCCAGCAGCGCCTCGACGTCGAGGCCCGCCGGGTTGGCGATCGTGCCCTTGACGTCGGCGACGGCGACGACGGTGAGTCCCGCGCGGGCGAGGAAGCGCGCCGTGGCGCCGCCCATGGTGCCCAGGCCCTGCACGGCGACCCGCGCGCCCGCGTACGGCACGCCCGCGCGGTCCAGGGCCGCCAGCGCCGACTCGGCGACCCCGCAGCCGCCGGCCAGCTCGTCGAGGCCGATGCCGTCCACCTGGACCGCGAACGCGTCCGCGAGCCGCCGCCGCGCCGCCGTCTCGTCGTCCAGCAGCGGATACACCGCCTGGATCGACGACACCAGCCCCGCCTCCTCGACCGCCCGGTCCACCACGTCCTGCGTGAGGCCGAGGTCCTCGCCAGTGGTCCAGAAGTTCTCGATGTACGGCTTCATGGCACGCAGGTAACGCACCAGCAGCTCGTACGCTCCCGGGTCCCGGGGGTCGCAGTCGATGCCGCCCTTGGCGCCGCCCAGGGGGATGTAGCGGCCCTCGGGGTCGTAGTGCAGGGCCTCTTTCATGGTCATCCCGCGCGCGAGTCCCGCGACCTCGTCGAGCGTGCAGCCCGGGCGCATGCGCAGCCCGCCGCTGCAGACGCCCCGAACCAGCCGGTCGACGACCAGGAATCCCTGGCGGCCGGTGACGTGGTCGGTCCAGGTGAGCGTCATCAGGGGGGCGGTCATGCGGTCTCCTCGGGTGCTCACGGACGAGCGTCTACTGAATCGCCGGTCAGTATCTGGATCCGGAGCCGTGCATGTCAACGCGTTGAGCTGATCGTCGGTGGCGCGTCGGCCTGCGCAAATGTCCGCATACGAGACGTCATGGCGTGGTTACGCTCCGCCGTACCTTTGGGTTTTCTTTGGAAACTCCGGGATGCGAAGCCGACGGTCCGGTGTTGTCGGAGGGGCCGACCATAATGGAATGTCTCACCGTCTCCACCAGGAGGTACCGTGTCCGGTTTCCGTTCCCTGAGCTCCGGGCTCCGCGCGCTGCAGCCCGCGGCCTTCGGCGCGGACCCGAGTGGTGAGCGCCTCGCGCGCATCCGCAGATCGCCGCACTTCAAGGACGGGGTCTTCCAGAACCCCGGCGGCACCGCCCGGACCCGCCCCTCCGGCTCGATGGTCGACTTCGCGAAGGTCTTCTTCGACAAGGAGCAGCGCCCCCGCCGCGCCCCCACGGGCACGGTCCCGGTGCACGCGACCACGCTCGCCGACATCGCCAAGCCGCCCGCCACCGGCCTGCGGCTGACCTGGATGGGCCACTCCAGCGTGCTCGCGGAGATCGACGGACACCGGGTGCTCTTCGACCCGGTGTGGGGCGAGCGCTGCTCCCCGTTCTCCTTCGCCGGACCCAAGCGGCTGCACCCCGCGCCGCTGCCGCTGGCCGCGCTCGGTCCGGTCGACGTCGTCGTCATCTCGCACGACCACTACGACCACCTCGACCTGCCCAGCATCAAGGCGCTGGCCGGCACGGACACCCTGTTCGCCGTCCCGCTCGGCGTCGGCTCCCACCTCGAACACTGGGGCGTCTCCGCCGACCGGCTGCGCGAGCTGGACTGGCACGAGGAGACGAGGATCGGCGGCCTCACCCTGACTGCCACACCGGCCCGGCACTTCTGCGGCCGCGGTCTGCGCAACACCCAGCACACCCTCTGGGCCTCCTGGTCCGTCGCCGGGGACGAGCACCGGATCTACCACAGCGGCGACACCGGCTACTTCGACGGCTTCAAGGACATCGGCGCCCAGCACGGCCCGTTCGACGCCACGATGATCCAGATCGGCGCGTACTCCGACTTCTGGCCGGACATCCACATGACGCCCGAGGAGGGCATGCGCGCCCACCTCGACCTCCAGGGCGGCCGGCCGCACGGCGCGATGATGCCGATCCACTGGGGCACCTTCAACCTGGCCACGCACGCGTGGGCCGAGCCCGGCGAGTGGACGCTGGCGGCCGGCGAGGCGGTCGGGCAGCCGGTCGCCGTGCCCGTCCCGGGCCAGCCGTTCGAGCCCGGGGGAGAGCTTCCCGGACGTCCGTGGTGGCGCGATGTGTCGCAGCCGCTCACGCGTCAGTGGCCGGTGCCGGAGCTCGCTCCGAAGGCCGCCGCCCCTGGAGTCGAGGCCGGCGCGCTCGACCTCGTCGAGGAGAGCTGAGCCGAGGGGCGTACGGAGAACGGGCGCGGAGGGAACGGCCGTTGAGAGGTGAGGCGGGGCGGAGGGGCCTCGGCTCGACCGACGCTCCGGCTTGATCGGCACTACGGTGAAAATCGGGGTCGCCGACGGGGCGCATGGCCCTGCGTTTGTGTGATAGTCGACCTCCA
Source organism: Streptomyces sp. NPDC001002 (assembly GCF_053599215.1). Taxonomy (NCBI): domain Bacteria; kingdom Bacillati; phylum Actinomycetota; class Actinomycetes; order Kitasatosporales; family Streptomycetaceae; genus Streptomyces; species Streptomyces sp. NPDC001002. The sequence goes on from NZ_JBSFLV010000062.1 coordinate 38,917, forward strand.
TGCCGAAGAAGTCTCCCGAGGCCGCGGACAGCCCGTCCGCGTCGGTACGACTGCGCCAGGTGCTGCGCGACTCACCGGTCGAGCGTGGCTGGCTGCGCGGCCAGGAGATCGAACTGGCCTCCCGGTCGATGGGTTTCGCGGCGCTCGGATTCCTCACGCTGGTGCCCCTGCTGGTCGTCGTCTCCGCGGCCGATCCGGAACACGGGCGGGGCTTCGCGCAGTGGCTCGCGGACGGGCTGGGTGTGTCGGGGGAGGCCCGGGAGCAGGTCGCGCAGCTGTTCGCGCGCCCCGGTCAGGTGCTGCAGACCACGACCGCCTTCGGCCTCGCCGCGCTCGCCGTCTTCGGCCTGAGTTTCGGGGCGGCGGTACAGACCGGCTACGAGAAGATCTGGGAACTGCCCTCGGCCCGCTGGTACGCCAGATGGCGCCAGGTGCTCTGGCTCGCCGTGCTCATCGGCACCCTCTACCTCACCGCCACCACCACGCTGTGGCGTCACTCGGCGGCCGGCACGCTGGCCGCGACGCTGAGCGCCGTCGTGTTCTTCGGCTGGTCGCAACGGATGCTGCTGGGCGGGCGGATCGCCTGGAGCGCGGTGCTTCCCGGCGCGGCGCTGACGGCGCTGGGGCTGCTCGGTCTCCGCATCTTCTCCCGGCTCGTCTTCTCCCCGCTCATCGCGTCCAGTGCCGTCACCTACGGCCCCTTCGGCACCGCCCTGGTCGTCCAGTCCTGGCTGGTCGGGGTGGGTGTCGTCGTCTACGGCGGTGCGCTGGCCGGGCGTCTGGTGCACGAGGAACTCCCGCGCGTGGCACAGGCCCTGAGACCGCGGACGTGGCGACGGCGCCCCTGACGCATGCATCAGAATCCCCGGCCAGGGCACTCGACGGCGGTGGACGCGACCGTGCGGCCACGGAATGGGGAGGGCAATCGTGACGTCGTCGCACACGCAGGGGCGCGGCCGGGCCGCGAAGTCCGCGGCCCGTTCCACCAAGAACGAGACGCTGACCGCGGCGGGCCGGGCGGGCTTCTCCGCGCGCGGAGTCGTATACGTACTGATCGGGGCGCTGTCCATCCGGATCGCCGTCGGCAGCGGCGGCGGCCAGGCGGACCGGCAGGGGGCGTTGCACGAGATCGCGACGAAGCCCTTCGGCGAGGTGATGCTCTGGGCGCTGGTCGTCGGCTTCGGCGCCATGGCGCTGTGGCGCGCCTCCCGCGCGGTCCTCAGCAAAGGGCCCGACCACAAGGCCGCTTCGCGTGCGCTGGACGGCGGCCGGGCGGTCTTCTACGCCTTCGTCTGCTGGGGAACGGCCGTGTACGCCTCCGGCGGCGGTCAGGGCTCCAGCAGCAACGAGCAGTCGCAGGACTGGACGGCATCCGCGCTCAAACTGCCCTTCGGCCAGGTGCTGGTGGGTGCCGCGGGCTGTCTGCTGATCGGCATCGGCGTGGTGCTCGCCGCCCGGGCGGCCATGCGGAAATTCCTGCGCAGGCTGGACACCGGCAGCATGAGCCGTCGTACGAAGCAGGTCGTCACCGTGCTGGGAGTGGGCGGCGGTGTGGCACGTGGCGTGGTGTTCGCCGCGGCGGGGATCTTCATCCTGGTGGCGGCCGTTCAGTTCGACCCGGACGAGGCCAAGGGTGTGGACGCCACGCTCCGTAGCTTCGCCCAGACACCGGCGGGACCGTGGCTCCTGGTCGCCGTCGCGATCGGCCTGATCCTGTTCGGCGTCTTCTCGTTCGCCTCGGCTCGGTACCGCCGCCTGTGAATCCGCGGCCCGAGCGGGCCGGCGAGGTTTCAACTCCCTTGACGGGGCCAGTCGGTGTACATGTCCAGACGCTACGGAGGAAGCCCCGCGGGGACGGTCATCGCCGTCGTCGCGGACATCGCGGCACTGATTCTGATCCTGTGGATCGCCTTCTACCTGTTCGACGCCAACAAAGCCAACGACGTGGTCTCGTGGATCCACGACGCGGCGAACTGGCTGTCGGGCTGGTCCCACAACCTCTTCTCCATCGACTCGGACAACTGGCGCACGGTGGTCAACTACGGACTGCCCGCCCTCGTCTACCTGTTCATCGGTCACGCGGTGGCCGGGCGGACCCGCCGCGCCTAGCCTTCGAACACGCTCAGTAATGTTCGGGGGGTGACCGGCGGTGGCCTCGGAGCGCCCGAAACGGTTCCCCGGAGTCCGTGAACGAGCAGAAAGCGATACCCGGCGAGAGGTGGGGGAGCGGTCGCCCCGGATTCTCGCCGGCTTTCGCGTGACTGCTTCTGAACAGCTCTGATCGATCCTTCGCCGCATTTGTGCACGCGCTCTCCGGGATTATCGGTCTACCGTGCGACGCCTCATACCAGAGCGGGACCCTCGCCGTGGGACTTTGTCAACTGCCCACCGCACATGAAGCGTTGCCGACTACTGTCGGTGTCCGTTGCGCGACGGCGCATGCCCGAGCCGCGCAGCCCGCGCCCCTGGCACCCGACGGATCAGTACGAGGACACCGATGTCTCACCTCCGCGCACCGGCCGCACGCGCAGACCGCCGCGAGGGCGGACGGCACGGGCGGCCGGTCTCCCACACCGCTCCCGCACTCCCGGAGACGCACATACGGCCGCAGTTACTGCGGCTCGCCGTGCTCCCGCCCCTCGCGGTCGCCCTCAGCGCGTGCGCGGCCGTCCTGTTCACCGTCCGCTCCACCGGCGCCCAGACCGGGATCACCCTGTGGGGCGTGCTGGCCGGAGCCACCGGGGTCGCCCTCACCGGCATCCTGATCGCCGCAGTGGCCGCCGACCGGGCCGCGAAGTCCGTGCACGACCGCATCGCCGCGCTGCGCCGCAGCAGCGCCCGCGGCGAGGCCGAGCTGCGCGCCCTGGTCGAGGCGTTGCGCCGGGGCGAGACCCTGCCCCAGCGCAGGCCGCACGGCGCTCCCGCCGACGACGCCGACGACTTCGAACTGCTCGCCGCCGACCTGGCCCGCGCACACGAGGGAGCCGTCGGCGCCGTCGTCCAGGCTGCCCAGCTCTCCAGCCAGGCGGGCAGCGAACAGAAGCTGGAGGTCTTCGTCAACCTCGCCCGGCGCCTGCAGTCGCTGGTGCACCGGGAGATCTCGATCCTCGACGAGCTGGAGAACGAGATCGAGGACCCCGACCTGCTCAAGGGCCTCTTCCACGTCGACCACCTCGCCACCCGCATCCGCCGCCACGCGGAGAACCTCGCCGTGCTCGGCGGCGCCAACTCCCGCCGCCAGTGGAGCCATCCCGTCTCCATGACCGAGGTGCTGCGCTCCGCCATCGCCGAGGTCGAGCAGTACTCCCGGGTCAAACTCGTGCCGCCCATCGACGGCACCCTGCGCGGCCACGCCGTCGCCGACGTCATCCACCTGCTGGCCGAACTCGTCGAGAACGCCACCGTGTTCTCCGCCCCGCACACCCAAGTCCTGCTGCGCGCCAACCTCGTGACCTCCGGGCTCGCCGTCGAGGTCGAGGACCGCGGGCTCGGCATGCCCGTCGGCGAGCAGAAGAAGATGAACGCCCTGCTCGCCGACCCCGACCAGGTCAACGTGGCGAGCCTGCTGTCGGACGGCCGGATCGGCCTGTTCGTGGTCTCGCAGCTCGCCAAGCGCCACGGCATCCACGTCCGGCTCCAGACCAACATCTACGGCGGAGTGCAGGCCGTACTCGTCGTGCCGCAGGGCCTGTTGGGCGGCGCGCCCGGTGCGCCCGGAGTCTCCGCACCGCAGCCCCAGGGCGCGCCCGGACCGGCCCTCGCGCAACAGCCGCCTCAGCAACACGCGCACCCGCAGGCGCCGTCCGGTCCCACGGCGGGCGGTCCCGCGACCGCCGGGCGGCACGCCGAACCCCTGCCCTCCGCACCGCGACAGCCCCGGCACCGGGAGGGCGCACGGCCGACGGCTCCGCCACCGAACGGCAGCATGCCCGGCACCGACCTGTCCGGCGCCGGCATCTCCCACGGCGCCGCCCTCAACGGCCGTACCACGAACGGGCATTCCGTCAACGGCGGCGGACCGCCACCCCTCCCCGTGCGCGGCGCCCACGAGGAGCGGCCCACCCCGGCGGAGGCCGTGCCCGGCATCGGGGCCGACGACCGGCGGCTCGTCGCGGACCGCGTCGCCTCGCCGCCCACGCCCCGCACCGGACCCGTCCGCGGCACCATGGGCAAGCCCCAACTGCCCAGGCGCCGGGCGCAGGAACACATGGTTCCGGAACTGCGCGACGGCCCCGCGCCACGTCTGGACTCCGAGCACGTGGCCGGCCACGACCCCGGTCTGATGGCCGCCTTCCAGCGCGGTATCGGCCTGGCGGAGGCCCAACAGACCCTGGAGGCCGAGCAGTCGGAGGCCGAGCACAGGGGGCCGGAGCGCAGGGCGTCCGCGGACTTCATGGAACCGGCCTTCGGCGAGTCACCGCACACGTCCGGTGCGCTCTCCATGGACGTACCACCCATGGACGTATCACCGGTGTCGCTGCCGCCCATCGACCTGGCGCCCAGGGACCTCGCGCCCCTGGACGTGAGCCCCATGGACCCGGCCCACATAGCCCAGGCGCGCCCCGCGTCCGCGCGGGGTGCCGAGCACCCGACCATCCGGCACGACGGGAGCGCGCCGGCCGGATGACCACCCCCCGTTCCACCCCCACACCCAGCGCTCCCGCAGACCTTCGTACCCCAAGGAGTCGATCCACCATGGCGAGCGATGCGCCCACCGGCCATGCATCCGATCTCGACTGGCTGATGAGCGGTCTCGTGCAGCGCGTACCGCACACGACCAGTGCGGTACTGCTGTCCTGCGACGGGCTCGTGAAGTCGGTTCACGGCCTCGACGCGGACAGTGCCGACCACATGGCCGCGCTGGCCTCGGGGCTGTACTCCCTCGGCCGCAGCGCCGGAGTCCGGTTCGGCGACGGCGGGGACGTCCGCCAGGTCGTCGTCGAGCTCGACTCGACCCTGCTGTTCGTGACCACGGCCGGATCCGGCACGTGTCTCGCCGTCCTCGCGGGACGCGAGGCCGACGCGGCCGTGCTCGGCTACGAGATGGCGATGCTGGTCAAGAGCGTGCGCCCCTACCTGGCGACCGCGCCGAGGCAGCACGCCGTCGAACCCCCGGCGATGAGGCCTTGAGCGTGGCGGCGGCCGGCGACGGGCCCTGGCTCGACGACGCGGCCGGTCGGCTGGTGCGCCCCTTCACCGTCAGCAACGGCCGCACCCGGCCCACCATCGCCCTCGACCTGCTGTCGCAGGTGATGGCCACCGGAGCCACCCCCCTCGGCTATCTCGGCCCCGAGCACGCGCAGGCGCTCGACCTGTGCCGCGCGCCCGTCCCGGTGGCCGAGGTCGCCGCCCATCTGAAGCTGCCGGCGGTGGTCACCAAGGTGCTGCTGTCGGACCTCGTCGACTGCGGGGCGCTGACCACCAAGCCCCCCGTGTTCCACGAATTTCCCACTGACCGGGCCCTACTGGAGGCAGTGCTCGATGGACTACGACGACAGCTCTGACCCGTTCCCGACCGCACTGAAGATCCTTGTCGCGGGCGGGTTCGGGGTGGGCAAGACGACCTTCGTCGGCGCGGTGAGCGAGATCGCGCCGCTCAGCACGGAGGAACTGCTCACCACGGTCAGCGCCGCGACCGACAGCCTCGACGGGATCGAGAACAAGATCGAGACCACCGTGGCCATGGACTTCGGCCGCATCACCCTCGACCCCGAACACGTCCTGTATCTGTTCGGCACCCCCGGACAGGAGCGGTTCTGGTTCATGTGGGACGAACTCTCCGAGGGTGCGCTCGGCGCGGTCATCCTCGCCGACACCCGCCGCCTGGAGGAGTGCTTCGCGGCGGTCGACTTCTTCGAACAGCGCGGCCTCGGCTTCGTCGTCGCGATCAACGAGTTCGACGGCGCCTACCGCTACGACCCCGAGGAGGTCCGTGCCGCCATAGACCTGTCGCCGGAGATCCCGATCGTCCAGTGCGACGCGCGGATCTCCAGCTCAGGCGTCCAGACCCTGCTGACCCTCGTACGCCACCTCATCAACCACGCGCCCACGCACGCGCCGATCCACGGCGTCCCCAGGTGATACCGCCACGCCCGCCACGGAGCCCTCACATGAACCACGTCCACCGCGACGGAGCCCGCCCATGAGGTACGACCCGGTGCGCCCCGCCGGTCGTCTGCTGCTCACCCCCGAGGACAAGGAGGCGCCCGCCCGGACCGAGCGACTGCGCCGGCTCGGTCTCGGCGAGCAGCCGGATCCGGCCCTGGACGCCTACGCGGACCGGCTCGCCCAGCACATCGCGGCGCCGTACGCCATGGTCAACTTCATCGACGAGCGGCGGCAGTTCTTCGCCGGCCTGCACCTCCCGGCGGTCCGGCCGCCCGTGCCCGAGGGCGACGAGGAGAAGCCGGAGCTGGGCCGTCACCTTGAGCGCGACCACGGTTTCTGCCCCCATGTGGTGGTCCGGCGCAAGGCGCTGGTCCTGGAGGACGTGTGCGACTACCCGCGGTTCGCCGGCAACCCGGTCGTCGACGAGTTCGGCATCCGCTCCTATCTGGGCGCACCGCTCATCGACAGCACGGGGATGGTGCTCGGCACGGTGTGCGTGGTGGACGTGGAGCCGCGGCCCTGGGGGAAGCCGGGCCTGGAGACCATAAAGGCGACGGCGGCGGATCTGGTGGCCCGGCTGGAGCGCCGCGAGGCGGACGGCCTGCCCACCCTGTGAGCACCGGCGTCCGGTTTCTAGCCGACCGGTCTAGTACCTACGTACACTCGAAGCCGTGGGACGGACCAGTGATGCCAGGGAGAAGATCCTCGGGGCCGCGCGCACGCTCATCGAGGGCCGCGGGTACTCGGCGCTCGGCGTGGCCGAGATCTGCAAGGCGGCCGGGGTGCCGAAGGGGAGCTTCTACTACTTCTTCGAGTCCAAGGAAGCCCTCGCCCTCGCCGTCGTGGACGAGCACTGGGCGGGCCAGCACCGGGACTGGACCCGGATCCTGGGCGGCGGCGATGAACCGCTGCGCCGGCTGCGGCAGTTGTTCGAGGAGACCGAGGCCGGGCAGCGCGCGGTGCAGCAGGGTTGCGGCACCGTCTCGGGCTGTCTGTTCGGGAATCTGACCCTGGAGCTGAGCAACCAGACGGAGCCCGTCCGCGCCCGCCTGCAGGAGATCTTCGACGCACAGGTCGACATGGTCGAGGCCGTCGTCGCCGAGGCCCGCGAGCGCGGGGACGTGGCCGTCACCGACCCGCACCAGGCGGCCCGGGCCGTGGTGGCCCAGCTGGAGGGCCAGGTGATGTTCGCCAAGCTGTACAACAGCACGGAGCGTCTGAGCCCCCTGTGGCAGAACTGCCTGGCCCTGCTGGGCGCCCACTGACACCCGCTGACGACCTCTACATGCCGCGCCAGATGTTGTCGTAGGCCGCGTCCGTGATCTGCTTGCGCTGCCGCACCGCCTCCAGCTCCATCACCGCGTCCCCGACGGCCGCCAGCACCGCGGTGACCGCGTCCTCGGTGATGTCCTCGGAGTCCTCGGCGGGCTCGTCGCCGAAGCCGGCGGCGGAGGCCAGGGTGACGAGGACGGGCTCGCCCGCGGTCCAGCGCTCCTCGGCGCGGCGCCGGTCGGGCGAGTCGACCAGTTCGGTGGGCACGGCCCGCAGCGGATTGCGCAGCCCGCGGGGCTTCGCGGTCAGCCCCTCCTTCTCCAGCTCCGTCACATAGGCCGCGGACAGCCCCCGCCCCCGGCGCCACAGCCAGTCCTCCACCGACTCGTACGGCTCCTGCCGTACGAGCTGCTCGGCGGCCTCGTTCAGCAGGCGGTCGCCCGTCTTCGACCCGGTGCCGGGCACGAGACGGTCGCCGTCGACCGCGACGGCGCCCGCGTCGAGGAGGTCGAGCACCTCGGCCCCGGCGAGCGCGAGCGACAGGTCCCCCCGCTCCAGCGGATGGTCGGGTGCCGTGTCGATGGCGACGATGACGAGGTCCCGGGCGGTGTTCATGAGTGACTCCAGGTCAGTCGGGCGGGTGCGGGGCGACGACATCGGGGCCGGCTGCCTCGGATCGATCGTCCCGCGTCGATTCTCGCCGCCGATCGGGCATCGTGTGGCGTACTACGACCATGTGGTGCGGGAAGCCGATCCGCAGCACGGCGGCGGCCCCTGCCGCGGCGAGCACCACCAGGGCGCCGAGCAGCAGGGCGGACCGGTAGCCGTGCCCGAGCAGCGGGGACACCACCAGCGGGCCGAGGATCTGGCCCACCGAGTAGCCCGCGGTCAGCAGCGCGACCGAGCGGGGGAACCGCAGCTCGGCGCCGGTGGCCAGGGCGAGCGTGCTGACACCGAGGAAGGTCGCGCCGAACAGCACCGCCGAGACCAGTGCGGCTCCCACCCCGCCGACCAGCGCGGGCAGCGCGATGCCGACCGCCTGGATCACCAGCGCGGCCAGCAGCAGATCGGGCCGTGACCAGCGCCGCCCGAGCCGCGCCCACAGCGCCGATGACGGTACGGCGGCCAGCCCCACCAGCACCCAGGCACCGCTGCCGATCCAGCCGGGGGAGCCCTGCGCGATCGCGGCGACCAGGAAGGTGCCCGCGACGATGTAGCCGACGCCCTCCAGCGCGTAGCTGACGAACAGCGCGCCGAACCAGCGGTGCGTGCGGGTCGCCTTCGCCTCGGAGCGCGGGGCGGCCTCGGGCGGCCGCAGATTCCACGCACCCGCGGCGAACAGGGCCGCGAGCGCGGCCGCGGCCCACCAGGCAGCCCGCCAGTCGGCGACCGACCGCAGGACCAGGACCAGCACGCCGGAGAGCGCGATGCCGGTGCCCACCCCGCCGAACGCCCAGCCCGGCAGGTGGGCCGGATGGTCCCGCAGCTGACTCAGGAGCGCGTTCACCGCGATCACGAAGACCAGGGCGCTCGCCACCCCGGCCAGCAACCGCAGCACGCCCCACACGGCGGGGCTGTGGGTGACCGGCATCGCGGCGAGCGTGCCGGTCAGCAGGAGCAGCGAGCCGCGCAGGACCGCGCGTGACCGGACCAGCGCCGGGGCCAGGGTGCCCGCGAGCGCGCCGATGAGATAGCCGACGTAGTTGGCGGTCGCCAGGTTCGCGCCGGCGCTTGCCGACAGGCCCGCCTGGGTGTGCATCAGGGGCAGGATCGGCGTGTAGACGAAGCGGCCGACGCCCATCGCGGCCGCGAGCGCGGTGGCGGTCCGCAGGACGTGGGGCCAGGGGGAGGGGAGGCCGACGGGCGGGAGAGCCGGTGCCGTCATCGCGTGCTGTCGGCCCGGCCCGGGTCGTTGGGGTGGGATTCGAGCGGGGTGACGACGAACGTCATCCACGCGTGCAACGGCAGCGTACCCAGCACCTTCTCGTACAGCTCCGTCTCGTCGGCGGCCCGCCACACACCGACACTGCGCCGCTCGCCCACCGGACGCCACAGCCGCGCAAGATGCCCGGTCGCCGCCAGCTCCTTCGCCCGGACCGCCTCGGCGGCACGGCGTGCGGCGACCTCCTCCTGAGGGGTGCCCTCCGGCACGGTCGTGGTGATCTCGACCAGGAACTCACGCATGGCGTCTCTCCGTTCGGGCGGTGTCCGCGGTCCTGAGCCGCAGGGCCGGCATACGTTCATCCTGGGCCCGGCACCGGCCCGGCGCCACGACGGGCTTCCTCACTGCTGGTAGACACAGGCTCCCAGTGGCCGCGTAGCATGACGGGCGTGGAGCTGCGCCAGTTGCGGTACTTCGTCGCCGTCGCCGAGGAGCTGAACTTCGGCCGGGCCGCCGAGCGGCTGTTGATCGCCGGGCCCTCGCTCTCCCAGCAGATCAAGGCGCTCGAACGGGACCTGGGTGTGCGGCTGTTCGACCGGGACCGCCGGTCCGTCTCCCTCACCCCGGCGGGCGCCGCCCTCCTTCCGCACACCCGCGACCTCCTGGAACGGGCCGAGGACCTCAAGCACCGGGCCGGCCGCCTCTCGGACTCCGAGTCGGTACGGCTCGGCTACGTCAACTGGCTCCCGCCGGACCTGATGCGGCGTACCGCCTCGGTGGCCCGGGTGCACATCGACGCCTGGGTCGCCCCCTCCCACACCCAGGCCGCCCGGGTCGCCGACGGCAGCCTGGACCTCGCGGTGTGCTGGGTCCGCACCGAGGACATCAAGCGGCTCGGGCTGAGCGCCCGGCTGATCGGCGCCGACCGGCTCTACGCCGTGTCCACCGGCACCGACACGGCGGACGTGTCCGCCCGGGACACCGACGTCCTCGTCGACGACGACATCACCTCCTGGGCGTCCTGGAACGTGTACGCCGAAGAGCTCACGCGGACCACGGGGGCCCGTGCGGTGCGCATCTCCGACGGGGCGATCACCGGCCCGGCGTTCTTCGAGCATGTCCGCCGCTGCAGCCGTCCGGTCGTCAACTCGCCCAAGGGGCAGACGAATCCGCTGCCGCCGGACCTGGTCCGACGCGAGATCGTCGGGCCGAAGGTGTACTGGACGTGGTCGGTGGTCCGGCGCGAGAACGAGCAGCGCGAAGGGGTGCTCGCGGTGGTCGAGGCCCTGTGCGAGGGCGTCGGCGACCTCGGCATCCATGCCCCGGACGCGTGGCTGCCCGCCGACGATCCGTACGCGCTGCCCGACTGACCGGACACGCCGTCCGGCTGATGCCCCGCGCTCTTCCGCTGCCCGCACGCGCTCTCCGGCTGATCCGCGCTGGGAGTCTGTGCCTCCCAGGCGGGAGGAAAAGGGTCCTGAGCTGGGCCTTCCGGATGCCGGTGGTCCGCTCTAGCTTCTAAATAGTCGACCGGTCGTCTAGTGGATCGGTCCCACTGTTTCGGAGGAGAGCACCATGAGCACCAGCACTCAGGACCAGAAGGTCGCGATCATCACCGGCGCCTCGCAGGGCATCGGCGCCGCCCTCGTCGAGGGCTACCGCAAGCTCGGGTACGCGGTCGTCGCCACCTCGCGCACGATCGAGCCCGTCGACGACGCCGACGTCCTCACCGTCCAGGGCGACATCGCAGAGCCGGCCACCGCCGAGCGCGTGATCGCCGCCGCCCTCGACCGGTTCGGCCGGGTCGACACCGTCGTGAACAATGCCGGCGTCTTCGTCGCCAAGCCCTTCACCGACTACACGCTCGAGGACTACGCGGTCGTGGCCGGCATCAACCTGTCCGGCTTCTTCCACCTCACCCAGCTCGCCGTCCCGCACCTGCTCGCCCAGGGTGGCGGCCACATCGTCAACGTCACCACCAGCCTGGTCGACAACGCGGACGCCCGAGTGCCGTCCGTACTCGCCTCGTTGACCAAGGGCGGCCTGCAGTCCGCCACCAAGTCCCTCGCCATCGAGTACGCGACCCGCGGCATCCGCGTCAACGCCGTCTCGCCCGGCACCATCAAGACCCCCATGCACTCCGCGGAGACCCACGACTTCCTCGCGGCCCTGCACCCCGTCGGCCGGATGGGTGAAGTCAGCGATGTGGTCGACGCCGTGCTCTACCTGGAGGCGGCCCCGTACGTCACGGGCGAGATCCTGCACGTCGACGGCGGGATGAGCGCGGGTCACTGAGGCGCGGGTCGGTAAGACACCAGTCACCAGTCAACCGGTCACCGGTCACTGAGAAAGGTCCACGGACATGCACAGCACCAACGACGACGAACCGATCCTGCGCGGTGTCCTCGACGCCTGGAAGGCGGCCGTCGACGCCCACGAACCGGAGGACGTGGCCCGGCTCTTCACCGAGGACGCGATCTTCCAGGGGCTGCACCCCTACGGAGTGGGCCGACCGGGTGTCGCCGAGTACTACGCCTCCCAGCCCCTCGGGATGAAGGCCGCCTACCGGATCCTGGAGACCCGGCGGTACGCCGACGATCTCGTACTCGGCTATCTGGACACGCAGTTCACCTTCACCGACCGGCCGCCGGTCGACGTCAAGCTCGCCGTGCTGGTGAGGCGGCTGGGGGACGGCTGGTACATCGCGCACTATCAGGTCTCGCGGCTGGACGGGTGACAGGTGTGAAGAAGAGCTGCGGCACCGCTTAAGAAATCCTCGATGGACCCGGGCGCTCCGGTGGGGCAGATTTGCAGCAGAATCCACTCTCCCCCGGAACGGGCTCGTTCGGCATGCCCACGCCCGGGACCTCACCCACAGGAGCCGTTGCGTTGAAGGCGCTGGTCAAGGAGAAGGCGGAGCCCGGGCTCGCGCTCGTGGACGTCCCCGAGCCCGCCGTCGGACCCGGCGACGTACTGATCAAGGTGCTGCGCACCGGCATCTGCGGCACCGATCTGCACATCCGGTCCTGGGACGGCTGGGCGCAGCAGGCGATCCGCACCCCGCTCGTGATCGGGCACGAGTTCGTCGGCGAGGTCGTCGAGACGGGTCCGGGCGTCACCGACATCGCCGTCGGCGCCCGGGTCAGCGGTGAGGGCCACCTGGTGTGCGGCAAGTGCCGCAACTGCCTCGCCGGGCGCCGTCACCTGTGCCGGGCCACGGTCGGGCTCGGCGTCGGCCGGGACGGGGCTTTCGCGGAGTACGTCGTCCTGCCCGCGTCCAACGTGTGGGTGCACCGCGTCCCCGTGGACCTCGACGTCGCCGCGATCTTCGACCCGTTCGGCAACGCCGTGCACACCGCCCTGTCCTTCCCGCTGGTCGGCGAGGACGTCCTGATCACCGGCGCCGGACCGATCGGCCTGATGGCGGCGGCCGTCGCCCGGCACGCCGGCGCGCGCAATGTGATGATCACCGACGTCAGCGAGGAACGCCTCGACCTGGCCCGCAAGATCGGCGCGAGCCTCGCCCTGAACGTCTCCGACGCGTCGATCGCCGACGGACAGCGGGAGTTGGGCCTGCGCGAGGGCTTCGACATCGGCCTGGAGATGTCCGGCCGCCCCGAGGCCATGCGCGACATGATCGCCAACATGACGCACGGCGGCCGTATCGCCATGCTCGGCCTGCCGTCCGAGGAGTTCCCGGTCGACTGGGCGCGGATCGTCACCTCGATGATCACCATCAAGGGCATCTACGGTCGTGAGATGTACGAGACCTGGTACGCGATGTCGGTGCTTCTGGAGGGCGGCCTCGACCTCACCCCCGTGATCACCGGCCGGTACGGCTACCGCGACTTCGAGGCGGCGTTCGCCGACGCGGCCAGCGGTCGCGGCGGCAAAGTCATCCTCGACTGGACCGCGTGACTCCGCGCCGAGCGCGCAACTCCCCTTCGGCTACGGCATTCTCAGGAGCTTCCCCCATGTTCGACTCCGTGCGCGACGACCTCCGCACCACCCTCGACGAGATCCGCGCCGCCGGTCTGCACAAGCCCGAGCGCGTGATCGGCAGCCCGCAGTCCGCGACCGTGAACGTCACCGCGGGCGGCCGCCCCGGCGAGGTCCTCAACTTCTGCGCCAACAACTACCTCGGCCTCGCCGACCACCCCGAGGTCGTCGCCGCCGCCCACGAGGCGCTTGACCGCTGGGGCTACGGCATGGCGTCCGTGCGCTTCATCTGCGGTACGCAGGAGGTGCACAAGGAGCTGGAGGCGCGCCTTTCCGCCTTCCTCGGCCAGGAGGACACGATCCTCTACTCCTCCTGCTTCGACGCCAACGGCGGTGTCTTCGAGACGCTGCTCGGCGTCGCCCGCCAGCTGCTGCAACCCCAGTTCGCCGGCTCGGCGGAGGCCGATCTCCGCGCGTCGATGGGCAGTTGGTACGACATCGTCGGCCCCG
>NZ_JBSFLV010000063.1:0-52292 GCF_053599215.1 Streptomyces sp. NPDC001002
AGCTCCGCGAGCCGGTCCAAGTGGCCTTTCTCCACGACCCACATGTGGCGCAGGTCGGGCAGCCGGTTGAGCTCCGGGCCGAGCGCCGAGGCCTGTCCCGCGGTCTCCGTGACGAGGGCGACCGCGCCGGAGTCCTGAAGGATCCAGCGGGTCTGGAAGACCGAGGAGGTGGGGTAGATCGGGACGGTGACGAGACCGGCGGCCCACGCGGCGAAGTCGAGCAGGGTCCACTCGTAGATCGTCCGGGCCATGACGGCGATCCGGTCGCCGGGCACAAGTCCCTCCGCGATCAGCCCTTTTGCCAGGGCCAGCACCTCGTCCGCGAATCCCGCGGCCGTCACATCGGCCCAATCCCCGTCCTGCGTACGGCGGCTGAGGACGCGCGCCTCGGGCGCGGCGGCCGCGTTGTCGAACGGCAGGTCCGCGAGCGAGCCGTGCGTGGACGGCATGACGAACGCGGGCACGGACACCTCCCGCACCACCCCGTCCAGCCGCACGATCTCGGGTTCCACGAGCTGAGGCACGCCGTCGTAGTCGGCGGCGGACGGGTAGGGCACGGACATGGCAGCTCCTGGGGCGCGCAGCTCGGTACCGCTCTGCTGCTTTGGTACGGGTATCGCATACCAAGTCGTTCACCGGCGGCCTGCGGCGGAGGGAGTTACCGGCGGTCAGGTTGGCGATCGTACGGTGCCCACGTGGGGGGTTGGTAAGGGTTCGACGGCGATCCGGAGCCGGGCTTGTGCAACCTCGGGGGTTATGTGACAAGAGTTCACGTTCGCTCCAGAACGGCCGTCACGCCCTGGCCGCCCGCCGCGCACACCGAGATCAACCCGCGCCCCGGGCCGCCCCGTTCGGCCAGCAGTTTCGCCAGGGTCGCCACGATACGGGCCCCGGTGGCGGCGAAGGGATGGCCGGTGGCCAGCGACGACCCGGCCACGTTCAGCCTGGCCCGGTCGACCGGCTCAAGCCCCCGCTTCTCCCAGGCCGCGAGGGTCGCCAGCACCTGCGACGCGAACGCCTCGTGCACCTCGACGAGGTCGAAGTCGGCCATGGTCAGCCCCGTCCGCTCCAGCATCCGCGGGACCGCGTACGCCGGTGCCATCAGCAACCCGTCCTCGCCGCCCACGACATCGCCCGCCACGAAGTCCACGGCCGCGGTCTCGTACGCCGTGAGGTAGGCCAGCGGCTCAAGCCCGCGCGCCGACGCCCACTCCTCGGAGGCCAGCAGCACGGTCGCCGCCCCATCGGTCAGCGGGGTCGAATTGCCCGCCGTCATGGTCGGGTCGGGCGCGTCGAGGCCGAACACCGGCTTCAGGGACGCCAGTTTCTCCACCGTCGAGCCGGGCCGCAGATTCTGATCCCGCGCGAGATCCCGGAACGGCACCACCAGGTCCTGGAAGAAACCCCGTTCGTACGCCGCCGCCAACCGCTGATGGCTCGCCGCCGCCAACTCGTCCTGGGCCTCGCGCGCGACGCCCCAGGCCCGTGCGGTCACGGCCGCGTGCTCGCCCATCGAAAGACCCGTGCGCGGCTCGGCGTTGCGCGGGATGTCGGGGACCAGATGGTTCGGGCGGATCCGGGACAGGGCCCGCAGCCGGGCGCCTGCCGACTTCGCGCGCCGGGTCTCCAGCAGGATCCGGCGCAGTTCGTCGTTGACGCCGAGGGGCGCGTCGCTGGCCGTGTCGGCGCCGCCCGCGATCGCCGACTCGGTCTGCCCGAGGGTGATCTTGTTGGCGGCGGCGATCACCGCCTGCAGCCCGGTGCCGCAGGCCTGCTGGATGTCGTACGCCGGTGTGCGGGCGTCCAGCCGGGAGCCGAGGACCGTCTCGCGCGCGAGGTTGAAGTCCCGGGCGTGCTTGAGCACCGCGCCGGCCACGAACTCGCCGACGGCGCCCGGCTCTTCGAGCCCGTACCGGTCGACCAGCGCGTCCACGGTCGCGGTCAGCATCTCCTGGTTCGACGCGGTGGCGTAGGGGCCGTCGGAGCGCGCGAACGGGATCCGGGCGCCGCCGATGATCGCCACGCGGCGCGTCCGCGGGAGTGCGAGGGGCTGCTCTACGGGGCTCATCTCGACCGGTTCCTCATCTGTGACGTAGGCTTACCTACGGTAACCTTACTCCAGAGTAAGCAGCAGGGCTCCGAGTGGGCCCGAGTGGGGAGATGGACATGGCGGACCGCTATCTGAGCTTCACCGGCACCGCACCCGGCCGCTTCCTGACCCGCCGCCTCGGGCTGCCGCAACCGGCCCCGCTGCGCCGCCGGTCCCCCGCGACCCCCACCCTGGCCGGCGGCCTGCGCCATCTCACGGCCGGCAAGTCGGACCTCGACCTCGAACCGGTCCTCTCCCGTACGGAGTTGGCCGCCGGGCCCGCCGACGCGCCCGCGGCCCTCGTCCTCGACGCCACCGGGGTACGGGACATCGAGACGCTCGCCGAGGTGCACGCGGCCCTGCACCCCGTCGTCCGGTCGGTCGCGAGCAGCGGTCGGATCGTCGTGCTGGGCGCGCCCCTCGACGCCGGCGACCACCATCAGGCCGCCGTGCAGCAGGCGTTGGAGGGTTTCGTGCGCTCGCTCGGCAAGGAGATCGGGCGGGGCAGGACCGTGAACCTCGTCCGCCTCACCGACGCCCCCGCCGCCGAGTCGACCCTGCGCTTCCTCCTCTCCCCCGACTCCGCCTACGTCAGCGGTCAGGTGATCTCCGTCGACGCGCGCCCGGTGACCCAACCGGCGGACGCGCAGCGGCCGTTGGGCGGACGCACCGCACTGGTCACCGGCGGCGCGCGCGGGATCGGCGAGGCGGTCGCCGAGACGCTGGCCGAGGGCGGCGCCCGGGTCGTCGTACTCGATGTGCCGCAGGCCGAGCAGGACGCGCGGCGGGTGGCCGAACGGCTCGGCGGCAGCGCGCTCCTCCTCGACATCACGGCGTCGGACGCGGGCGAGCGGATCGCCGCGGAGCTGCCCGACGGGTTGGACGTCCTCGTCCACAACGCGGGCATCACACGGGACCGGCGACTGGTCAACATGCCCGCGGAGAGATGGAGTTCGGTCCTCGACGTCAATCTGGCGAGCGTGCTGCGGACGACGGACGCGCTGCTCGCGGCGGGCACCCTGCGCGAGGGCGGCCGTATCGTCGCCACCGCGTCGATCGCCGGGATCGCGGGCAACGCGGGCCAGACGAACTACGGCGCCAGCAAGGCGGGCGTCGTCGGCCTGGTCCGCTCCCTCGCGCCGCGCGCGCTCGCCGAGCACGGGGTGACCGTCAACGCGGTCGCGCCGGGCTTCATCGAGACGAAGATGACGGCCGCGGTCCCGCTCTTCATCCGGGAGGCCGGCCGCCGCATGAACTCCCTCGCCCAGGGCGGCCTGCCCGTCGACGTCGCCCGGACCACGGCCTGGCTCGCGCACCCGGCCTCCGGCGCGGTCAACGGACAGGTCGTACGGGTCTGCGGCCAGAGCCTGTTGGGGGCGTGATGTCCGTAGTCCTCGCGCAGTCCCCCGCGCTCACGCCGCTCCTCGCCCGGGGCGCCCTGCTCTCCCCCTTCAAACGGCCGCGCCCGGACGCGGAGTTCCCCCACGACCGCCTCGTGCTGCCCGCCCCGCGCATCGACCTCGCCCGCTTGGCGGCGTACGAGCGCGTCTGCGGCTTCGCGACCGGCGACGACGCGCTCCCGCTCACCTACCCGCACGTCCTGGGCTTCCCCCTGGCCATGCGCCTGATGAGCCGCCGGGACTTCCCCCTCCCGCTCCTCGGCCTCGTCCACACGTCGATCGACATCACCCGACCCGGAGCTCTCCCGGCCACCGGCGAGTACGAACTCGCCGTGCGCATCGAGGGGTTGGCTCCGCACCGACGCGGTACCGAGGCGACGGTGGTGACGGAGTTGCTGAGTGGTGGAGGGGCGGTGGTGTGGGAGTCGCGGAGTACGTATCTGGCTCGGCATCGGACCTCGGGAGAGGCGGGGTCGGAGGGGTCGGCACCAGAGGGGCCGGGGCCGGTCCCCGACCAGACGCACCACGCGCCCCTGCCCGCCGTCGCCGAATGGCAGCTCGCCGGGGATGTCGGCCGGCGTTACGGAGCCGTCTCCGGTGACCGCAACCCGATCCACCTCCACCCGCTCACCGCCCGCCTGTTCGGCTTCCCCCGCGCCATCGCGCACGGCATGTGGACGGTGGCCCGCTGTCTGGCCGCGCACGGGACGCCGGACGCGGTGCGGGTGCGGGCCGAGTTCCGGGCGCCGGTGCTGTTGCCGGGGACGGTGACGTACGCGGCGGACGGGGGGCGGTTCGAGCTGCGGGGCCGGGAGCGGGTGCATGTGTCGGGGACGGTGAGCCCGCTCGGGTCCTGAGCGAGCGGGGCTACTGAGCCGTGGAACCGGCCGGCGGCTGCCAGGGCTGCCCCTCCATCAGGTTGCCCAGACCCGCCCATGCGAAGTTCATCAGGGTGGCCGCGGCCTGGCGGGCCGTGACGCCGGGGGTCGCGTTGGCCCAGGCAGCGAGGGACTCGGCCGCGCCGACGAGGGCCTCGGCGAGGCCGGCGACCTCTCGTTCGGGCAGGTCCGGGTCACGGTGCGCCTCGCGGGCGGCGACGACGATGAGCTGGGTGACGAAGACGACGATCTCCTCGCGCATCGCCGTGACCTCGGCCGCGAACGGTTCACCGTGGGTGCGGGCCTGGAGGTGCAGCACCGACCAGCCGTCCGGGTTCTGCGCGGTGTGCGTGAAGAACGCCCGCAGTCCTTCCCAGAGTTGGCGGTCGGCGGGCAGCTCGCGCCGCACTCCGGCCCGTACCGCCTCCACCAGCGCCTTCGCCTCACGGCGGATGCACGCGGTGAACAGGTCTTCCTTCGAGTTCAGGTACAGATACACCAACGGCTTGGAGACGCCCGCCAGTTCGGCGATCTCGTCCATCGACGCGGCCATGTACCCGCGCTGCCCGAAGGTCCGAACGGCGGCGTCCAGCATCTGCTGTTCACGGACCGCTCGCGGCATCCGCTTGGTCTTCACGGCACCCATGAGACACACACTAGTTGGCGCCGGCGCCGAGCAGACCTCCCGCGAGCCGCGCAACAAGGCCTACGGAGCTCACGAAGCCTGCGGTGCCTGTCCCTGCGCGCCCTGCGCCGGCGCCGAGTCGTCCTCGACGTCCTCCTGGCTGCGGTTCGCGTCCAGGTTGGCCTTCATCCGGTCCACGCGCTGGACGACCTGGATGGAAGCGCGGTCCCGTTCCTTGCGCAGCACCACGAAACTGATCGGGGCCGAGATGAGGAGGGCGAGCAGGACGACCCACATGCCGTTGGACTCGCCGAGCCCGCGCGGGAAGACGCCGAAGTAGACGAGGCCCCAGACGACCGCGAGGCAGCCCGCGAAGACTCCGAGGCGCATCAACGTGTAGCGGAACATCTCAATCCACTCTTCCGATTCGAACTGTCCGAACGTCCCAAAGGGGGCACCTTCAGTGAAGCACGCCCCCGGGGCGATCTTGCAGCGGGTCCGGCGAGGCCCCGACCAGTACGGAGAGGCCCCAGCCGGTCCGACGAGGCTCCCGCTCAGACCCGCATCGGCTGCGGTGCCTCCCGGCGCTCCGGGTCCGGACCGTCGTACTCGCGGATGATCTCGTACCGCGTGTTCCGCTCCACCGGCCGGAAGCCCGCGTCGCGGATCAGGTCCAGCAGGTCCTCGCGGGTCAGCTTGTTCGGCGTGCCGTAGTTGTCGGCGTCGTGCGTGATCTTGTACTCGACGACCGAGCCGTCCATGTCGTCCGCGCCGTGCTGGAGGGCGAGTTGGGCGGTCTGGACGCCGTGCATGACCCAGAAGACCTTGACGTGCGGGACGTTGTCGAAGAGCAGCCGCGAGACCGCGAAGGTCTTCAGGGCCTCGGCACCGGTCGCCATCTGCGTCCGCGCCTGCAGCCGGTTCCGTACCTTCCCGTCCTTCATGTCCACGAAGTCGTGCTGGTAGCGCAGCGGGATGAAGACCTGGAAACCGCCGGTCTCGTCCTGGAGTTCACGCAGCCGCAGCACGTGGTCGACGCGGTGGCGGGGCTCCTCGATGTGGCCGTAGAGCATGGTGCACGGGGTCTTGAGCCCCTTCTCGTGCGCCAGCCGGTGGATCCGCGACCAGTCCTCCCAGTGCGTGCGGTGGTCCACGATGTGCTGGCGGACCTCCCAGTCGAAGATCTCGGCGCCACCGCCGGTCAGCGACTCCAGACCCGCGTCGATCAGCTCGTCGAGGATCTCGGACGCGGACAGCCCGCTGATCGTCTCGAAGTGGTGGATCTCCGTCGCCGTGAACGCCTTCAGCGACACGTCCGGCAGCGCGGCCTTCAACTCCCGCAGGGAGCGCGGGTAGTAGCGCCACGGCAGGTTCGGGTGCAGGCCGTTGACGATGTGCAGCTCGGTGAGGTTCTCGCCCTCCATCGACTTGGCGAGCTTCACCGCCTCCTCGATGCGCATCGTGTACGCGTCCTTCTCGCCCGGCTTGCGCTGGAAGGAGCAGTAGGCGCAGGACGCCGTGCACACGTTGGTCATGTTGAGGTGGCGGTTGACGTTGAAGTGGACGACATCGCCGTTCTTCCGCGTCCGCACCTCGTGCGCGAGGCCGCCGAGCCACGCCAGGTCGTCCGACTCGTACAGCGCGATGCCGTCCTCGCGGGACAGCCGCTCGCCGGAGCGGACCTTCTCCTCCAGCTCGCGCTTGAGCCCGACGTCCATACCCACACCTCTCTCAGAATCCCGAAGCAACCGTACGCCCACCCCGATCACACCCTCGCTCAGACCTCTTCGGGCAGCTCTCCCACCCGGTTCTCCCACTTGGTGGAGAGCACGATGGTGGTACGGGTGCGGGAGACGCCCTTGGTCCCGCTGAGCCGCCGGATGGTCTTCTCCAGGCCGTCCACGTTGGTGGAGCGCACCTTGAGCATGAACGAGTCGTCGCCCGCGATGAACCAGCAGTCCTCGATCTCGGAGAGGTCCTTCAGCCGCATGGCCACGTCCTCGTGGTCGGCGGCGTCGGACAGCGAGATACCGATCAGCGCGATGACGCCGAGGCCGAGCGAGGCGGCGTCGACGGTGGCGCGGTAGCCGGTGATGACGCCGGCCGCCTCCAGCCGGTTGATGCGGTCGGTGACGCTGGGTCCCGACAGTCCGACGAGGCGCCCCAGCTCCGCGTACGAGGCCCGGCCGTTCTCCCTCAGGGCCTGGATGAGCTGCCTGTCCACCGCGTCCATGCGATCGAAGCCTTCCACTGAAAAGTTCCTGAAGTGATGAGAGGTACTGCCACGTGCGCGCCGCTGGTCGCTCAGCCGGTACGGCCCCCGCCGCCCAGCTCGCCTTCCCAGCGGCGGTACAGCCGGTGCCCGACGCCCGCCGCGTCGAGCACCCGTCCGGCCACGAAGTCCACCAGGTCCTGGATGTGGGTGGCGCCCGCGTAGAAGGCGGGCGAGGCCGGGACCACGGCGGCACCCAGGTCGTCCAGGGTCACCAGATGACGCAGGGTCTGCCCGTTCAGAGGAGTCTCCCGTACGACGACGACGAGCGGCCGGCGCTCCTTCAGCGTGACGCTCGCCGCCCGCTGGAGCAGGTCCTTGGAGAGCCCGAGCGCGACGCCGGCGACGCACGCGGTGGAGGCGGGCACGATGAGCATCCCCTTGACCGGGTACGACCCCGACGAGGGTCCGGCGGCGAGGTCCCCGGCGGGCCAGTACCGCACCGCGTCCACGTCGGCCGCGAAGGTGCCCGGCTTCCCGTCGGCTCCCCGCGCCAGCCATTCCCGCAGGTCGTCCTGCCAGTGCGCGTCCCGGAAGGCGATCCCGGTCTCGTCCAGGAGCGTGAGCCGGGACGCCCGGGAGACGACGAGGTCGACACTCTCGCCCGCGTCGAGGAGCGCGCGCAGTACGGCAGCCGCGTATGGGGTGCCGGAAGCGCCGGACACCCCTACGATCCAAGGCGTACGCGGCGTCTCTCCTGGCTTGACTGGGTTCACACCCCCGAGCCTATCCGGCACCGCGTGCCGGGAACCGGCCAAGGGTGCCCGGGCGTTCTTCTGTGGGGACGAGTGGACCGTGGGGGGTGCGATGTCCGGTACGGAGTCGGAGTGGTCGCGGGGCGACCGCGCGAAGACCGCGGCGAAGCTGATGGTGGGCTGGGTCGCGCTGTTGTGGCTGCTGGAAGTGGTGGACGTGGCGTCCGGCCACGCTCTCGACAGCCTCGGGATCGTGCCGCGCGAGCCGTCCCAGCTGATCGATGTCGTGCCGGCCGCGTTCATCCACTTCGGCTTCGCCCACGTGGCGGCGAACAGCGTGCCGCTGCTGGTCTTCGGCTTCCTCGCCGCACTGGGCGGCCTGCGCCGGTTCGCCGCGATCTGCGCGGTGATCATCGTGGCCGACGGCCTCGGCGTCTGGCTGGTCGCCCCCGCCCACACCAACACCGCGGGCGCCTCCGGCCTGATCTTCGGCCTCTTCGGCTTCCTCCTGATCACCGGTTTCGTGGAACGCAAGCCCCTGGGCATCCTGGTCGGCCTCGTCATAGGCGCGATCTGGGGCACGTCGATCCTGATAGGCCTGGCCCCGACCCAGTCGGGCGTGAGCTGGCAGGCGCACTTGATCGGGCTGGTGTCGGGGGTGGGCACGGCGTTCTGGCTGGGCCGCCGCACCCGGACCACTCCCGCGCTCATACGGTGACGGCCCTCTCGCGGTGACGGCCCTCGTACGGTGACGGGCCTCGTACGCTGACGCCCTTCAGACAGTTCAGACGGTGAGCCCGCGCACCAGCAGATCCAGCAGCGCGCACACGAACAGCGCGATCCCGATGAACCCGTTGACGCTGAAGAACGCCCTGTTGAGGCGGGACAGGTCATGGGGCCGCACGATCGAGTGCTCGTACACGAACGCGCCCGCGACGATCATCAGGCCGATCCAGAAGAACGCGCCGGCGTCCGTGGCGACGGCGTACCAGATGAGGAGGCCGGTGGTGAGGGCGTGGCAGACGCGGGCGCCGTGGATCGCGGCCGGGATGCCGAAGCGGGCCGGAACCGACATGACGCCGATCTCGCGGTCGGTCTCGACGTCCTGGCAGGCGTAGATCAGGTCGAAGCCGCCGATCCAGATGCCGACGGCGAGACCCAGGATCACCGCGTCCCAGGACCACTCGCCGGTGATCGCGAGCCAGCCGCCGATCGGGCCCATGGCCTGGGCGAGACCGAGGATGGCCTGCGGGAAGTTCGTGAACCGCTTGCCGTAGGGGTAGATCACCATCGGCACGACCGCGATCGGCGCGAGGGCCAGGCACAGGGGGTTGAGCAGGGCGGCCGAGCCGAGGAAGACCACGACCGCGACCAGCGCGCCCGTCCACGCGTGCTTCACCGACATCGCGCCGGTCACCAGCTCGCGGTGCGCCGTGCGCGGGTTCCGGGCGTCGATCTCCCGGTCGATGATCCGGTTCACCGCCATCGCGAAGGTCCGCAGACCCACCATGCAGATGGTCACCAGCAGCAGCCGGCCCCAGTGGATGTTGCCGTCCATCTCGAACATCGCGGTGAGCGCGGCGATGTAGGCGAAGGGCAGGGCGAAGACCGAGTGCTCGATCATCACCAGCCGCAGAAAGGCCTTCGTGCGTCCTGGCTGCGGGATGGCTGCGGATGCGCTGCTCAAAGCCCGTACTCCTTCCACCGGCGGTCGACCGTCGCCGCCGTCTCGGGGTCGGACACCACCATCTCGGGCCAACCCCCGTCGCGCGTGTAGCCCTCCTCGGGCCACTTCCTGGTCGCGTCGATCCCCGCCTTGCCGCCCCAGAACTGCTGGTAGGAGGCATGGTCGAGGTGGTCGACGGGGCCTTCCACGACCGAGAGGTCGCGGGCGTAGTCCGTGTTGCCGAGGGCCCGCCAGGCGACCTCGTGGAGGTCGTGGACGTCGCAGTCGGAGTCCACGACCACGATCAGCTTCGTCAGGGACATCATGTGGGCCCCCCAGACAGCGTGCATCACCTTTTGGGCGTGCTTGGGGTATTTCTTGTCGATCGAGACGATCGCACAGTTGTGGAAACCGCCCGCTTCCGGCAGGTGGTAGTCCACGATGTCCGGCACGATGATCTTCAGCAGGGGGAGGAAGAAGCGCTCCGTGGCACGCCCCAGCGGTCCGTCCTCCGTCGGAGGTCGGCCTACGACGATCGACTGAAGCAACGGCCGCTTCCGCATCGTCACGCAGTCGATCTTCAGGGCGGGGAAGGGTTCCTGCGGGGTGTAGAAACCGGTGTGGTCGCCGAACGGCCCCTCCGGCAGCATCTCCCCCGGCTCCAGCCACCCCTCGATGACGACCTCCGCCTGCGCCGGCACCTGCAGCGGCACGGTCTTGCAGTCGACCATCTCGATCCGCTTGCCCGCGATGAACCCGGCGAACAGGTACTCGTCGATGTCACCGGGCAGCGGGGCCGTGGACGCGTACGTCACCGCCGGCGGGCAGCCGAAGGCGATCGCGACCGGCAGCCGCTCGCCGCGCCGCGCCGCCACCTGGTAGTGGTTGCGGCTGTCCTTGTGGATCTGCCAGTGCATGCCGATGGTGCGCTTGTCGTGGCGCTGGAGGCGGTAGAGGCCGAGGTTGCGGATCCCGGACTCGGGGTCCTTGGTGTGGGTGAGGCCGAGGTTGAAGAAGGACCCGCCGTCCTGCGGCCAGGTGAAGAGGGCGGGCAGCCGGTCGAGGTCCACGTCGTCCCCGGTCAGGACGACCTCCTGCACCGGCGCGTGATCGCCCTTCACCTTCTTCGGCGGTACGTGCGCCATCGCGCCGAGCTTCCCGAAGGCCTCGCGCACCCCGACGAACCCCTGCGGCAGTTCGGGCCGCAGCAGCCCGCCGATCTTCTCGGAGATGTCGCCGTACGACTTCAGCCCGAGGGCCTTCAGCAGTCGCCGGTCGGTCCCGAAGACGTTCATCGCGAGGGGCAGGTCGGAGCCCTTCACGTTCTCGAAGAGCAGCGCGGGGCCGCCCGCCTTCTGCACCCGGTCGACGATCTCCCCGACCTCCAGATACGGGTCGACCTCGACCTTGACGCGCTTGAGGTCGCCCTCGCGTTCCAGTGCCCTGAGCAGGGAGCGAAGATCGTCGTAAGCCATGCGTCCCAGTATCGGCCACCCGCTACCCTGACCCCGTCACCGGGGCCGCCCCACCCGTAGGGAGAACGCTCGAACATGCTCAGGTATCTGCCCTTCCTGCTGGTCCTGGCGCTGTGGATCTACGCCTTCATCGACTGCCTGAACACGCCCGAGGACCAGGTGCGCAAGCCGCTGCCGAAGGTCGCGTGGGTGATCATCATCCTGCTCTTCGGCGAGGTCCTGGTCGGCCCGGTCGCCTGGCTGGTGGCCGGCAAGAAGCGCACCGCGCCGGGCGGCGCCGGGCCCGGCCAGGGCCGCTGGGTGGCGCCGGACGACAACCCCGACTTCCTGAAGTCGCTCGGCGAGGACGACCACAAGAAGCTCGACGAGGACGACCGCAAGCAGGACTGAGGGGCGACGGTCCGACGAGGGCGGCCTACAGGTTGTACGCCGCCGAGCCCCTCGAAGCGGACAATGCGCCCCTGTGCCCGGACCGGTCGGAACCGGACACTTACCTCGCATGACGACAGCACCCGCCGACTCCACCGGCACCCTCGCCCCCGAATACGGTGACAAGGTCATCGCCGTCGAGACGGCGGGCTCCGAACCGATCCCCGACGCCGAACGGCACGGCGGCCCGCTCCAGTTGCTGTGGACCTGGGCCTCCCCGAACATCGAGTTCGCGACGGTCTACATCGGCGTGATCGCGGTCCTCTTCTTCGGGCTGAGCTTCTGGCAGGCCACCGGCGCGATCGTGCTCGGCACCGCGCTCGGCGCGATCACGCAGGGTTTCCTCTCCCTGGACGGGCCGCGGTTCGGCGTACCGCAGATGGTGATCGGCCGCTTCTCCTTCGGCTTCCGCGGCAACATCCTGCCGTCCGCGGCCAACGGACTGGTAGCGGGCGTGGGCTGGTTCGCGGTGAACAGCGTGAGCGCGGCCTTCGCGCTCAACACCCTCACCGGACTGCGCCCGTTGCCCTCGCTGCTCCTCGTGGTCGTCGCCGAGATCCTGATCGGCTTCATCGGCCACAACTTCGTCCACACCTTCGAGAAGTACGCTTTCCCGGCGCTGGCCCTGATCTTCCTGCTCGCGGGCGTGTGGACGTTCAAGGACGCGGACCTCACCGGGGGCGGCACGGGCGGCGGCATCGGCGGCTTCCTGCTCGCGTTCAGCGCGGCCTGGGGCTACGCGGCCGGCTGGAACCCGTACGCCACGGACTACTCGCGCTACCTCCCGCGCACGGCGAACAAGCTGAAGACCGTCCTCTACCCGGCCGTCGGCCTCTTCGTCTCCGTCACGCTCGTCGCGGTCATCGGCGCGGCGTCGGCGACCCTCGTCGCGCCCGAGGACGCCACCCCGACGGCCGCGTTCACCGGTCATCTCCCGGGCTGGCTCGGCGACTTGGTGCTGATCGCCATCATCCTGGGCGCGGTCTCGGCCAACGCCCTCAACGTCTACTCCGGCGCGATCTCCATCACCGCGCTGGGCCTCAACCTCCCGCCGTGGCTGAGCCGCAGCGTCCTGGTCGTGGTCTCCGGCATCGCCGGTACGGCGGCGGCGTGGGCGTCCCTGTCGGACGCGGGGGCGGCCTATGAGGCGTTCCTGCTGGTCATCGCGTACTGGGTGGCACCCTGGCTGGGCGTGGTCCTGGTGGAACGCAGGCTCCGCTCCGGCATCCCGGACGCCGAACTGGCTCCCCGCCTGACCGACCGCTCCTTCACCAACTGGCCCGGTGTGGCAGCCCTGTTGATCGGAGTGGCGGTGTCCGTTCCGCTCTTCTCCAACCAGGAGGACTACGTCGGCTACGTGCCGAAGCACTGGCCGTCCTTCGGTGACATCACGCCGGTCGTCGGCTTCGTGCTGAGCGCGGCGGTGTACGCCGGGCTGTGCGCGGTGCTGCGGCGGCCGAAGTCTCAGCCCGCGTCGGCCAGTTCGGCCTGATCGACGTACTCGACCCTGATGTACCGGGCGTTCTTCTCCCCGTACGCCTTCTTGAGGATCGGCTCGGCCGTGTCGGGGTCGTCGACCCCGACATGGACGAACCCCCGTTCGTCCGGGCCGACTTCGCGCATCTGGAAGGTGCCGTCCCAGCGTTTCATGTCGTCGCTGATGCGGTCGGCGAGCCTGGTCAGCGTCCTGCCGTTGACGTCGGTGTCGTGCAGCCGGAGGGTCACGCCCTTCACGGCCGCCTCGCAGACCGCGGTGTCGAAGGCGTCGGACGGGATGCGCCAGATGTCGGCGGCGGAGTCGTCCTCGTCCACCGAGAGGCCGGTGTAGACGGCGGCGTACCGCTTCCGCGCCAGGTCCTCGACGTGCACGACGACCCGCATCAACGGCGTGCCGTCGTCCCGGTCGGGAAGGCTGTCGACGGGTCGCTGACCCACGCACACGGTGGGGTCGCCGGTCTCCGGCGCCGTCGAGACCCGCACCCCCTCGCCACCGCAGGCCTGGACCGCGCCCAGCGCCAGCACGACGGCCACGGCCGCGCCCACACGATTCCTCATGCCCTGTCCCCCTCCGTCCGACTCGTCACTGTGACGCCGGACGGGGGCGGGACGTTCAGCCCTGCCGGAGGTCGTCGCGCGGGACCGGGCGGGCAGCGCGGGTCAGCGCAGTCGCGACGACGACAGGATCGACAGCAGGTGGGCCGGGACCATCACCCAGGTGATGACGGCGAGGGCGCCCAGGGCCCAGCGGGTGGGTTCGATGCCGTCGGTCAGGGTGTCCGCGATCGCCGCCACGAGCAGGACCAGGGACGCCTCGATGCCGTTGGTCACGCGGTGGATCTTGAAGGCGGCGGCGAGCCGGCGGACGTTCGCCACGCCCTGCGAGCGGGGGCGGGTGGACTCGTCGTCGACGACTCCGAGACTCCGGCGGGCGCGGGCCACGTCCACCAGGTCGGTCGAGGCCTTCAGCAGCACGACACCCAGCGCGGTGGCGATGCCGATCGACAGCCAGCCGCCGACGCCCGACTCGGCGGCCCGGTAACCCGCGCCCGCCATCAGGGCCGCGTCCGCCAGATACGCGCCGAGCCGGTCGACGTAGATGCCGGCCGCGCTGTTCTGCCCCTTCCAGCGGGCGACTTCACCGTCGACGCAGTCGAAGAGCAGGAACAACTGCATGAGAATCACGGCGAGTACGGCACCGGTCAGACCCGGGATCATCAGCGCGGCCCCGGAGGCCACCCCGCACGCCACCATCGTCCAGGTCAGCTGGTCCGGGGTGACCGGCGTGCGCACCAGTTGCCGGGTGAACCGCAGCGAGACGCGCCGCATGTACAGCCGGCCCGCCCAGTGTTCGCCGTTGCGGCTCGCCAGCTTGGCCTGCGGCTGACAGACCTCCCGCAGCTCCTCCAGTACCGGAGCAGCAACCATGACCGTTCCTCCACACCACACCTGGGGTTCAACTGCCGCACACGCGGCGGTGATCGGCACAGGTTAGTCGCCCACCGACCCGTCGTCGGCCTCCGCCCCCGTCGCCATGACCACCCTCTGGACAATTCGCCCCGAATTTTGACAGCGTGACGCGACATGCCCCTCGACTTCCACGCGACCCAGAGCACGTTCTCCGACCCCGGCGAACTGGCCCACCTCTACGCCGACATACCCCGCGACCCCGCCGAACTCGCCCGCATCTCCCGGGACTTGGTGATCCACCGCCTGGAGGGCGACCTCTTCGCCCACACCCACCCCACGGACCGCCTGCACAACGACGCCGAGACCCGCTACATCGACGACATCCTGCGGATCGTCGTCGAGCGCGACAGCGCACCCCTCGGCCAACGGCGCACGCCCGGTGACCGGTTCGTCGGCACCTGCCGGGACTTCTCGCTCCTGCACTGCTCGTTCCTGCGCCACATCGGCGTCCCGGCCCGCATCCGCTCCGGCTTCGCCGACTACTTCGCCTCGGGCGGCTCCGCCGACCCCGCCCCCTTCCACTTCGACCACGTGGTCACCGAGTACTGGGACACCCGGCGCGGCTGGCTACTGGCCGACGCCCAACTCGCCGACCCCTTCGTGACCGCCCACTGGAAGATCGACTTCGACCCGATGGACGTACCCCGCGACCGCTTCCTCGTAGCGGGCGAGGCCTGGCAGGCGATCCGGGAGGGCAGGGCCGACCAGGAGACCTTCGGCCTCCACCCACCGCACGAAGGCCCCTTCTGGGGCGAGTGGTTCGTCGCCGGCAACATCCGCCTGGACCTGGCCGCGCTC
Organism: Streptomyces sp. NPDC001002; assembly: GCF_053599215.1. NCBI lineage: Bacteria > Bacillati > Actinomycetota > Actinomycetes > Kitasatosporales > Streptomycetaceae > Streptomyces > Streptomyces sp. NPDC001002. Next base: position 15,295 of record NZ_JBSFLV010000063.1, read on the forward strand.
AACAAGGTGGAGACGCTGCTGTGGGACGTGTGGGGCGAGCCCGAGGGAGCGGAGGAAAAGGAACCCGGCGGCCAACTCCCGGAACCCGCCCGGCAGTTCTACGACCGTGTCGCCCCGGTCGTCAGCGGCGAGGTCTCCCTCACCGCCGCCCGCGAGCTGTTCACGAAGGACGACACCCTGCGCACGCCCGACACGGTGACGTCGTACGCCCCGTTCAACGGCCCGAGCCGGGTCACTCTGCGCTGACCCACCGTCAGGCCGCCATCAGGCCACCGTCCGCAACCCCCGCACCACCCCAGCCCCCGTCCCCCGCACCACCCGATGCGCACAGGCCGCCGCCAGCAACTCCCCTAGCAGATCAGGGTCGTCGATCTCCAGGCCCAGCAACGACTCGATGCGTTCCAGGCGTTGGTAGAGGGACTGGCGGCCGATGTGGAGGAGGGTGGCCGTGCGGGTCGGGGAGCAGCCGTGGCGGAGGTGGACCTCCAGGGTGCGGACGAGGTCGCTGGGGTGGGCCGCCTCCCAGGCCAGGAGGGGGCCCAGGGTGTGCTGGACCAGGCGGGCGAGGCGGTCGCGGTTGGCGTCGACACCGCCGCGGGTCAGCTCCCGTTCCAGGGCGAGCGCGCGGGCGGAGGTGACCAGCGGGCCGTCGGGGACGCCGGGCTCGGCGGCCGGCACGGTGAGCGCCAGCTCCAGCGTCGTACGGGCCGCCCGCAGCGTGTCGCTCCAGCGCAGCCAGCCGCTGGCGCCCGCGACCGCGTGCCCGACAGCGACCGTGAGCCCCGGTTCGGCGGCCGTGCGGAAGGCGTCCTGGACGGCGCGGATGGGGTCGCCGGCGCGGGTGCCGGGGAGGGCGAGCAGGGCCAGCACGTCACCGGGGAACGCGGCCCGCAGCGCGCCCGCCCCGCCCAGCAGCCGTACCGCCCGGTCCACCGCCCCCACCTCGCGCGTCCCGTGCAGCGATACGCCGATCAGCCGCGCCCCCGGCCCCGGATGGAACCCGGCGAGTGCCGACCGCGCCTCCACCTCGGGCTGGTTCAGGGCGGCCCGGTCGGCCAGGTCGGCGAGCAGGGCCGCCGTATGGTCGTCGCCCCACGGACGTACCACCGACCGCCCGGACAGACCGCGCGCCACGATCGCCCGGTTGGCGGCCTCCGTGATGCGTACGAAGGGCACGACCCGGCGCATGGCCAGCAGGGGCAGACCCAGACGGCGGGCCTCGTCGGTCACCTCGGGCGGCATGCTCGGCAGGGAGCGGCCGATCTCCACCGCGAGCCCGGCGGCGCCGCGGGCGGCCACCTCACGGACGTACCGCCGCCGGTCCTCCTCCTCGGCGTCCATCAGGCCGAAACCGTTGGTGAGCAGCAGTTCGCCGCCGTCCAGGAAGTTGGCGCCCTCGTAGACCTCACTCGAATGCACCCAGCGCACCGGGCGGTCCAGGGCGCTCTCGCCGGCCAGCAGCTCGGGCTCGGCGGCCCGTACGGGATCGAGGTCCAGGACCTCACGGAGGGTGAGTGCGGGCACGGGCTCCTCCAGGGGCGTGGACAGTTCGTCCGGGGGCGGGATGTCCGGAGAGTACTTTCCGCACGTTGCCCTCGTGTTTCGGCCACTGGAGAGTGAGAACCATGGAGCTCATGGATCAGGCACAGGCGCGGACCTGGCTCGCCACCGCCGTCGAGGAGGCCCGCGCGGGGCTCGCCGAGGGCGGCATCCCGATCGGCGCCGCGCTCTACGGAGCCGACGGCACCCTCCTCGGGCGCGGCCACAACCTGCGCGTCCAGGACGACGACCCCTCGATGCACGCGGAGACGGCGGCGTTCCGCGCGGCGGGACGGCAGCGGTCGTACCGGAACACCACCATGGTCACGACCCTCTCGCCGTGCTGGTACTGCAGCGGTCTGGTCCGCCAGTTCGGCATCTCGCGGGTCGTGGTCGGCGAGGCCGCCACCTTCCACGGCGGCCACGACTGGCTGGCCGAGCACGGCGTGGAGATCGTCGTCCTCGACGACTCCGAGTGCATCACGCTGATGCGCGACTTCATCAAGAACAACCCGGCACTCTGGAACGAGGACATCGGTGAGTGACACCTCCGCCCCGCGTATTCCGACCATCGACCTGCGGCCCTGGCTGACCGGGGACGAGCAGACCCGCAAGGACATCGCCCGTACCGTCGACGAGGCCCTCCAGACCGCCGGGTTCCTGCTGGTCACCGGGCACGGTGTGGACCCGGGGCTACGGTCGCGGATCCGGGAGGCCGCCCGTGCCTTCTTCGCCCTCCCTGCCGACGTCAAGGAGCCCTACTCCGCCAAGGTCGGCGGGCGGGGGTGGCTCGGGCCCGGGGCCGAGGCCAACGGGTATTCGGAGGGGACCGAGACCCCGCCCGATCTGAAGGAGTCGCTGACCTTCGCCACCCACCGGCCCTTCGCGGACCCGGTGATCAACGCGGAGTGGTACGCGCCCAATGTGTGGCCCGGTGAGGTGCCGGGGTTGCAGGCGCTGTGCGAGGAGTACCTCGACCGGATGGGCGAGCTGGAGAAGCAGCTGTTGGTGCTGCTCGGCGATGCCCTCGGGCTCGAACCCGACTTCTTCTCCCGGCACATGGACCATCCGACCTACGGCTTCAACATCAACTGGTATCCGGGGGTGGAGGTCGTCGGGGATCCGGAGCCTGGGCAGTTCCGGATCGGGCCGCACACCGACTTCGGGACCGTGACGATCCTCGACCGGCAGGCGGGCAAGGGCGGGTTGCAGGTCTTCACCGACGAGGGCGGGTGGGAGGACGCGCCGTTCGATCCCGAGGCCTTCACCATCAACATCGGTGACCTGATGGCCCGTTGGACCGGCGACCGCTGGCGCTCTGGCCGGCACCGCGTGCTGCCGCCGCCCGCGGACGCGCCCGCCGAGGAGCTGATGTCCCTCGTCTACTTCGGAGAGTGCACCCCGGGGACGCTGGTGGAGTCCGTGCCCGCGCCGGTGGGGCGGGTGGCGTACGAGGCCGTGGACTCGCACGTCTACCTGCGGGAGAAGCTGGACTCGATCACCGTCGACTGAACCGGCTGCTGAAACTGACGGCGCCCGGCGAGGGGTCGGCGCGGGGCCGGTCGCCACTTTTCGTAACCCAACGGTCACCACGCGATCTAGTCCGAACCAACTCACCCTCCTTACTCTTGAGTTGGGGACACCTCCGGGGGGAGCGGTGCGGTGGGCAGACGGTTGCACGGGCGCGGCGCGCTCTTCGACGCCGATCCGGCCGGTCTCGCTCCGCGGCTTGTCGGTCTGCGCCCGCACCAGCACCGCACCACGCCGTACGAGCATCGGCGCGAGCTTCCGTTCGTCCTGCTGACCGGCGCGCGGGGCCTCGGCAAGACCGCGGTCCTCGACGAGTTACGGGCCGCCTACAAGGGGCACACCCCGGTCGCACTGATCGACTGCGCGAGCCCCGAGTTCGCGGCGCCGTCGGGCGGGCGGCCCGCCGAGGCCTGGTCGCCGGTGTCGCAGGCGCTGTTGGTGATCGCGGAGCAGTTGGCGGAGCCGGTGACCGGCGCGGGGCGGATCGTGTTCCCGCGGCTGATGTCGGGCCTGGTCGCGGTGGCCGCCGGGGGCTGGAGCGACGCCGACTCGGAGCGGATCCGGCGCGAGGTGGAGCGGATCCTGCTGCTGAACGAGGGCGGTTCGTGGATCGCCGGGTTCGCCGGGCGGTGGGCGGGGCGGGTCGCCGCGAACGTGGTAGCCGCCGCGACCGGCACCGGGCCGCTGGTCTCCGCGTCCATCGAGGCGACCCTGGAGTCCTTCTCCGACAGCTTCGTGCACCGGCGGCACGCCAAGGCCGCGACCTGGTACCGCGACTACCCGAACGCCGCCGGCAACGCCCGGCGCGGACTCATGCTGCTCTCCGGCCACTTCAGGGCCGGCGGCACCTCCCGCGAGCACGCCGAGCGCCACCTGGTGCGCGCCCTGCTCGCCGACCTCACGGAGGCGTACGCCGGAATGCTGCCGCGGATGCAGCGCCTTGGCCGGCCGCTGGTGCTGATCGACAACGCCCAGTCCGTGTCCGGCCCGGGGCTCACCGACGCCGTCCTGCGCGACCGCGCCGACGGCATCGCCGACCAGGTCGTCTTCATCGGCGCCCTGCGCGGCGACGGCCGCCCGGCCCTGCGCAACGCGGTGCGCAGGGCGCTGCCCGAGGTGACCCGGCGCAGCAGCTGGACGCCCGATCAGGCGGCGCCCACCTCGCGGGCGCTGCTGGTGGCGCTGCCGCCGCTCAGCCCCGACGACACCCTGCACATCGTCGGCGCGGCCTGCGCGGACCTCCCGGTGCCGCCCCAACTCCCGCACGCCACCCACCGCTTGACCGGCGGCAACCCGCTCGGCATCACCCTGCTCGCCGAGTCGGCCGCGCAGAACCTCCCCGAGGCCGCCTCGCTGGGCGAGTTGCTCACCGCGGACGTCCGCCCGCACGAGGAGAGCGACGGAGCGCCGACCTACCTGGAACTCCTCGCCCGGCTCGTACCCGCCGACCGCCGCGAGGAGTTGACGGTGCTGGCCGCCGCCCACGACCACGACTCGGCGGCGGCGCTCGCCGAGGCCCTCCTCCCGGACGATTTCGGCCCGGCGGACATCCGCTCCCTGCAGACCCGCCTCGCCCGCGAGGGACTGCCCGAAGTGCCGGGCCAGTTCGTCGGCGACGCCTTCGTCCGCACCCTGCTGCTGCTCGCCCTGCACCACCGCGACACGGACCACGGCCAGTGGCGTACGGCGCACGAGACACTGATCGCGCACTACGCGCCGCCTGAGGACGGCGAGGGGGACGGCTCCGGGAGCGGCAGTGACGATCCCGTCCGCGCCCGCTACCGACTGCACCACGAACTCGCCCTGGGCGACGCAGAGTCGGCGGTCGCCTACCTGCGGGACACCTTCCCCACCCTGCCCGCCGCCACCTGGCTGCGCTCCCTGCGCTTCATCGCTTCGGCGCCCTACTTCCACGCGCACGACGCCGACGGCCACGACTTCACCGGCCGCGACGACCGCCGCGCCGATGTGGCCCTCGGCCGCACGGACGCCGGGCATCCGCCGCCGGCCGGCGTGGACGGCGTACTGCATCTGCGGGTACGGCGGTTGCTGCACGCGGTGTGGCGGCTGACCGACCCGCTCGCGCTGCCCGACCCGAAGGTGGCCGACCGGCTGCGGTTCGAACTGGAGCAGCTGTCCAACCTGCGCCCGGCCGGCAACGCGCTGCTGTGGCGGGCCTCGCGGGACTGGGCGGAGGACGCGGCGGCGGGCCGGTCCCTGCGGGTGCCGGACGACGACGAGGCCGATGACGAGGGGGTGGCGTGTTGGCCGGCGGAGGCTTCGGGACGTGGCTGCGGGAGGGTGTGTGGGCGATTCCGCTGCGCCGGTATCTGGCGGTGGCGGTGAGCGTTGCGCTGGTGGTGGGCCTGGTCTTCGCCGTCCGGGCGCTGACGCACGACGACCGCGCGTGCGCCCCCGGGGTGGCCCACCCGGAGGACAGCGACGACTGCGTGGGCGTCTCGACGACGGCGTACGACTTCGGGCGGCCCCAACTCCGGGACGCGGCGCGGGCGATCGACCGGGAGAACGACTCGCTCAAGCCAGGCTCCTATGTCACCGTCGCCCTGATGCTGCCGTACACGGCGTCCACCCCCTCCACCCTGAGCGACATCCAACACGAGCTGCAGGGCGCCTACTTGGCGCAGTGGGAGGCCAATCACGCGGCCAACGGGCAGTCCCCGGCGATCCGGTTGGTGCTCGCCAACCCGGGGGCGACCAGTGAGCACTGGAAGCAGCTGGTGGACCAGTTGGAGCCGATGACGAGGAGCGCCGACCGGCTGCGGGCGGTCGCCGGTGTCGGCATGAGCACCGACAACAACAAGAAGGCCGTGGCCGAACTGACCCGGCGGGGCATCCCGGTGGTCGGCTCGTCGATCACCGCCGACGACCTCGCGAACGGACAGGACGGCAAGGACCCGTTCCCCGGACTGGCCCGCGTCTCCCCGACCAACACGGACGAGGCCCGCGCCCTCGCCTCCTTCGCCAAGGTCAGCGCCGGGCGGGCGCTGCTGGTGTACGACAAGCCGGGCGACCCCTACACCCGCACGCTCCAGGCGTCGTTCGCGAAGCTGATCAAGGGTTCGCCGTACGAGCCGCAGCCGTTCACCCCGCCCGCCGACCGTACCCAGGAGGGCACGACCGCCAACACCTTCCGGCAGATCACCCACCTCGTGTGCGACACCTCGAAGGAGACGGACACGATCCTGTTCGCCGGACGGCACACCCAGTTGCGGCAGTTCATCAACGCGCTGGGCGGACGCGGCTGCCAGGACCGGAAGTTCACGCTGCTGACCGGCGACGAGGGCTCCTACCTGACCGGCGAGAAGGCCCTGGACCGCAGCGCCCTCCAGCACAATCTCTCGGTCCGCTACACCTCCCTCGCCCACCCGGACGCCTGGGCGAAGGACACCGCGAAGACGGGCGGTTCGGCGCGGGACGCGAAGGTGCTGAGCGATCTGCTGGCCAGGAGCGGGCGGGCACCGGTCGGGCCGATCGGCTCGGTCGCCCTGGACGACGGCCAGTTGATCATCGGCTACGACGCCATGAACCTGGTCGTGCACGGCATCCGCGAGGCGACGCCGGACGGCCGCACGGCACCGCCGCTCGCGGACGTGGGACTTCAGTGGCCGCAGGTCAAGGGCTCGCTGCGGGTGAGCGGGGCGAGCGGCTGGATCTGCCTGGACGTGCACGGCAACCCGTACGACAAGGCCGTGCCGATCGTGGAACTCACGCCCGAGGGCGACTCACGCTTCGTCAGGATCGCCTGGCCGGAGGGCAAACCGCCGGGCAAGGAGTGCCTGCCCCCGTCGTCCTAGGCACTCCCCGCCCGCTTCGCGAAGCAGCCGCCGCGGTCAGACGCCCGCGTACGAGTGCTTGCCCGAGACGAAGATGTTGACGCCGTAGTAGTTGAACAGCCAGCAGCCGAACGCGAGCAGCGCGAGGTACGCGGCCTTGCGGCCCTTCCAGCCGGCCGTGGCGCGGGCGTGCAGGTAGCAGGCGTAGGCGACCCAGGTGATGAACGCCCAGGTCTCCTTCGGGTCCCAGCCCCAGTAGCGGCCCCACGCGGACTCGGCCCAGATCGCGCCCGCGATGATCGTGAACGTCCACAGCGGGAAGACGGCCGCGTTGACGCGGTAGGAGAACTTGTCCAGGGACGAGGACGCGGGCAGCCGCTCCATGACGGAGGTGGCGAAGGTGCCGGGCTTGCCGCCGTTCTCCAGCTTGGTCTCGTAGGAGTCCTTGAACAGGTAGAGGACCGTGCCGACCGCGCCCACGTAGAAGACCGCGCCGCACAGGATGGCGGTGGAGACGTGGATGTACAGCCAGTACGAGTGAAGGGCGGGAACCAACTGGTCGCTGGCGGTGTACAAGACAGTGACGGCGATGCCGAGATCGAGGAGGACCGTCGTGATCAGGAACAGGCCGAGCCAGCGGACGTTCTTCTTCAGCGCGAGCAGCGTGAGGTACACGGCCACGGCGACGGTGGAGAACGTGATGTTGAACTCGTACATGTTGCCCCACGGCGCCCGCTCCACCGAGGCCGCACGAGCGAGCACCCCGGCGAGCTGCACGAGGAAGGCGAGCACGGTGAGGGACACGGCGATACGACCGTAGAGATCACCCTGCGCGTCCCCGCCGTGCGCCCCGGGCCCGTCCGGCACGTCCCGCGCACCGGCGGCGGAGCGTACGACGACGGTGGGCCGCTCCAGCACGGCGGTACCGCCGGCCTGCTGCACGGTCACGGCCGGGCGGCCCTTGGCGGCGGCCTTGGCCTCCGGTGTGAGCGCGGCGGCCGTGCGGCCGACCCGGCTGCGGCTGCCGAAGAGCCATTCGGCGATGTACGCGAAGAAGGCCAGCGTGTAGACGGCCATCGCGGAGTAGATCAGCGTGTTGCTGATGTTCGCGAGGTGTTCGTTGGTCGCGGTGGCCAACTCGGTTCCGGCGGCGAGAGTCACGTCTCAGCCCCTTCGGCAGGTACGGCTTCGGGTTCGGGGGTGGTGGGGTCTTGGTCTGCGGAGTCGGCGACGGCACGGTCGCCGTCACCGGACGGGGGTTCGGGCGGCCCCGGCGTCTGGTCGTACAGGATCCCGGCGAGGTCGCCGAGTTCCTCGGGCAGCTTGGCGGACTCGCTGCGGCCGAGGCCGGCCATCTCGACGACGGTGACGCCGTCGGCGCCCTGGGTCGCGCGCACCCAGACCCGGCGGCGCTGGATGAACAGGGAGGCGGCGAGGCCGAAGATCGCGGTGAGGGCGGCGGCGAGCGCCCAGTCGGTGCCGGGCTGCTGGACGACCTGGAAGTTGGCCCACTGCTTGGTGCCGGTGTAGGTGATCGACCCGGCGCCGTTCGGGAGTTGCATGGTCTCGCCGGGCTTCAGGTTCTCCCGGAGCTGGGCGCCCTTGGCGTCCTTGAACTCCTTCACGTGCGACTTGTCGAGCTGGTACACGCTCTGCGGGATGCCGGAGTCGATGCCGAGGTCGCCGTGGTACGGCGTCAGGTTGAGCACCGGGTTGTTCAGTGCCGGGAAGGTGGAGGCGGTCTCGCTGCCCTTGGTGTAGGTGGGCAGGAAGAAAGCCGAGACACCCAGCTGTTCGGTGACGCCCTTGGCGTTCTTGTAGCCGTCGAGGACCTTGACCACGCCGGTGGAGGTGACGTTGGAGTCGAGCGGGAGCATGGCCACGGCGTCGTCGTAGACGACGTTGCCCTTGCCGTCGCGGACGGTGATGACGGGGGCGTAGCCGTGGGCGGTGAGGTAGACCTTCGCGTCGCCGATGGTCAGCGGTTCGTTGACCTTGACGAGGGTCTTGTGGTCCTTGCCGTAGGCGCCCTCGCTGTAGGTGATGGCCGCCTGGTAGGTGCGCGGTGTGCCCTTGTTGGGGCCGCTGGTCTCGTAGGTGCCGGTGAACTTGTCCAGGTTGAAGCTGAACGGCACCAGGTCGTCGGAGCTGAAGAGGTTGCCGGACTTGAAGTCGTCGTAGGAGATGAGGGTGTTGGAGAAGCCGTCGCCCTCGACGACGAGTTTGTTGCCCTCGGACTTGAAGAGCTGGCCCCAGGCGAAGGCGGTCAGCATCACGATGAGGGCGATGTGGAAGGCGAGGTTGCCGATTTCGCGCAGATAGCCCTTCTCTGCGGCGACGGCGTCACCGGCGAGGTGGGCGCGGAAGCGCCGCTTCTTCAGCAGGGTGAGCGCGGCCTCGCGGACCTGCTCGGGCTCGGCCTCGGTGCGCCAGGTCGTGTAGGCGGGCAGCCGGGTCAGCCGCTTGGGCGCGCCCGGCGGCCGGCCGCGCAGCTGGCCGACGAACTGCCAGGTGCGCGGAATGATGCAGCCGATGAGGGAGACGAACAGCAGGATGTAGATCGCGGAGAACCACACCGAGCTGTAGACGTGGAAGAGCCCGAGCTTGTCGTAGATCGGCGCGACGAAGGTGTGCGTCTTGCGGAAGTCGGCGACCTTGGTCTCGTCGGTGCCGCTCTGCGGGATCAGCGAGCCGGGGATCGCGCCGAGCGACACCAGCAGGAGCAGCAGCAGCGCGACCCGCATCGAGGTGAGCTGGCGCCAGAACCAGCGGGCCCAGCCGATGACGCCGAGGGAGGGCAGGTTGGGCAGCTCCTCCTTGGGCGCGGTGGACAGCTGGGAGCCGGCGGCGCCGAGGTCCTCGTCGGGGCGCTCGGAGTTCGCGCCGGGCCGGGTCTTGGAAGGCGTGCTCATCGATCAGATCCCCACAGTGAAGCCGGCGGACCAGGACTGCATGTCCTGCACGAGACTGTCCCAGGCGCCGGTGACCAGCAGCAGACCGGTCACGATCATCATCGTGCCGCCGATCCGCATCACCCAGACATAGTGGCGCTTGACCCAGCCGAAGGCGCCCAGAGCCTTGCGGAAGGCGACCGCGGCGAGCACGAAGGGCACGCCGAGGCCGAGACAGTAGGCGACGGTCAGTATGGCGCCACGGCCGGCGCTCGACTGCTGCGAGGACAGCGCGAGCACGGACGCGAGGGTCGGACCGATGCAGGGCGTCCAGCCGATACCGAACAGCGCGCCCAGGACCGGGGCGCCGGCCAGACCGGCCACGGGCCGCCGGTGGAAGCGGAACTCGCGCTGGGTCATCCAGGGCATCAGACCCATGAAGAAGACGCCCATGAGGATCATGAGCGAGCCCAACACCTTCGACAGGACGCCCTTGTTGTCCTGGAGGGTGTCGCCGAAGTAGCCGAACAGGGCGCCGCTGGACACGAACACGGCGGTGAAGCCGAGGACGAAGAGGGAGGCACCGGCGACCATCCGGCCGCGTCTGGCCTCGGCGAGGTCGGTGCCGGTGACCCCGGTGACGTACGAGAGATAACCGGGGACCAGCGGCAGGACGCACGGGGAGAAGAAGGAGACGAGGCCGCCGAGCAGGGCGACGGGCAGGGCTACGAGGAGGGCGCCGTTGAGGACCGTGCCGTTGTATCCGGTCGCGGCGAGCGTGCTGACCGCGCTCGCGCCCGAGGTGACCGCGCTCACGTCACTTCTCCGCGAGGACCGGGTCGATCATCTTGCGCAGCTTGTCCTCGCTGAGCGCGGCCAGCGAGCGGGCGGCGATCTTCCCTTCCCGGTCGAGGACGAGCGTGGAGGGGATGGCCTGCGGGTTGAGCGTGCCCTTCTTGAAGCGCAGCATCAGCTTGCCCGTCGGGTCGTACAGGCTGGGGAAGGTGATGCCCTGCTGCTTCTCGAAGGCGGCGGCGCTGGAGGTCTTGGTGTCCCGGGTGTTGATGCCGACGAACTGGACGCCCTTGGCCTGGAGGTCCTGGTAGACCTTCTCCAGGTTCGGTGCCTCGGCGCGGCAGGGGGCGCACCAGGAGCCCCACACGTTCAGTACGACGATCTTGCCCTGGTAGGAGGCGACGTCGAGCTGCTTGCCGTCGACGGTCTTGCCGGACAGATCGGGCGCGTCGGCCCGCTTGCCCTGCTCTGCGGTGGAGATGCCGTCCTTGCCCATGACGAAGTTGGTGTCACCGCCTCCGCCGGAGGTGCCGCCGGAACCGCACGCGGACAGGGTCAGCGCGGCAGCTGCGGCCACAGCGCCGATCGCGGTGGCACGGCTACGGTTCGAGCACAGGGGGGCGCGGCTGGCGGCACTCATGTGAAAAGTTTCGCATGCCCGTTCTGGGGATCTTGCCCACCCCCCTCACAGGCGCCTTGCGGGCGGAAACCCGCATTTCAGGCGGCCTTGTTCGAGGACGGGGTGCCCGAGGGAGCGGTGATGAAGTTCTTCCAGCCACTGGCCGGCGCCTGCCCGACATCGAGGGTGCGCAACTGCTCCAGCACCTCGGGCTTCTGCACGTCCATCCAGTCGGCGAACTGCCGGAAGGAGACCATGCGTACGTCCTCGCCCTTCTCCTTCTCCCGGGCGATGTACTTGAACGCCTCCTCGACGGCGTCCATGTAGATGCCGCCGTTCCACTGCTCGAAGTGGTTGCCGATGAAGAAGGGCGCGCGGTTGCTCTCGTAGGCCCGCTTGAAGCCCGATATGTAGGCCTGCGCGGCCTGGGTGCGCCAGCCCGGGTAGTTGTAGGAGGGCGCGTTGGTCGAGTTGACGGACTGGTTGGCGAGCATGTTGTAGTCCATCGACAGGACCTCGAAGCTGTGCCCGGGGAACGGCACCGCCTGCAGCGGCAGGTCCCACACGCCCTGCCTCTTCGTGGGCCAGACCTGGCGGCCGCCGGGCGAGGAGGCGTCGTAGCGCCAGCCGAGTTCCTTGGCCGTGGGCAGCAGGTTGTCCTGACCGAGCAGACAGGGCGTACGACCGCCGACGAGTTCCTTCTCGTAGTCGAAGGGCAGGCTGGGCAGATCGGTCCACCCGGTGTTGGTGCGCCACTCCTTCACGAAGGACTTCGCCTGGTCGATCTCGCTCTTCCACTGCTGGGGCGTCCAGTTGCCGACGGTGCCGTTGCCGCCGCAGAAGTGGCCGTTGAAGTGGGTGCCGATCTCGTGCCCTTCGAGCCAGGCGCGCCGGACGTTGGTCAGCGTGGCCTTGACGTGCTCGTCGGTGAGGTAGCCGATGTCGGAGGCGCCCTGCGGGTTGTTCGGCGGGTTGTAGAGGCGCTTCTTCGACTCGGGCAGCAGATACAGGCCGGAGAGGAAGAAGGTCATGGACGCGCCGTGCTGCTTCGCCAGGTCGAGGAAGCGCGGGAAGAGGCCGTTGCCGACCTCGCCGGCGCCGTCCCAGGAGAAGATCACGAACTGGGGCGGGGTCTGGCCGGGCTCCAACGGCTCGGGCCTGGCGGGCTGATGGGGCTGCTTGCCGGTGAAGGAGGTCGAGCCGTCACCGAGGGGGCGGACGGGGTGGGTCGTCGGCTTCTTGGTGCCGCCGTTCTTGGTCCCGCCGGCACCTCCGGAGGCGCTGAAGGGGTCCGACGTCATCGAGCCGCATCCCGCGAGCCCCAGTGTGGCCACGGCGCCCGCACCGACCCCGAGCATTCCCCGTCGCGTGAGATTCGACATTGCTTCCCCATCCGTCGCGTCCTCTGTGGTCAACCTGTGAGAGGACGCGCCGGACGGGAAAGTTCGGAGCGGACGATCCGCGTTCCGAAACAAATGTCACGGGCGTGTGATGGAACGCAAAGGGCATTCCGTACGTACCCGTGTCGCGGTGAATGCTCAGGCGCCGAAGGCCTTGCTCTTCCCCTTCACCGGCTTGGCGCCGGCGAGGAGATGGGCCGGGACGAGGTCGCGGGCCGGCTCGGTGTAGCCGACGGACACGATCTTGTCGCCCTGGTAGGTGAAGGTCGTCAGCGAGGCGAGCGTGCACTGCCGCTTGCGCGGGTCGTGCCACAGCCGCCGCTTCTCGACGTACGAGCGCACGATCCAGATCGGCAGCTGATGGCTGACGACGACGGCCTCGTGCCCGCGCGCCCGGTCCTTGGCGGCGTCCAGCGCGGCCATCATCCGGACCACCTGGTCGACGTAGGGCTCACCCCACGACGGCCGGAACGGGTTGACGAGGTGCTTCCAGTTCTCGGGCTTCTTCAGCGCCCCGTCCCCGACCCCGAACGTCTTGCCCTGAAAAACATTGTCGGCCTCGATGAGCCGCTCGTCGGTCGCGAGGTCGAGCCCGTGCGTCTTGGCGATCGGCGTCGCCGTCTCCTGCGCCCGCTCCAACGGCGAGGCGACGACGTACGTCACATCGCGCGGCGCGAGATGCTCGGCGACCCGGTCGGCCATCTGCCGCCCGAGCTCGGACAGGTGGTACCCGGACAGCCGCCCGTAGAGCACCCCGTCCGGGTTGGCGACCTCGCCGTGCCGCATCAGGTGTACGACGGTGAGGTCGTCGCCGGCCGTGTTGTTGCTGTCGCTCATGCTGAGGTGGCCTCCGCCGCCGCTCGGGCCGCCGCCGGGAGGGCGTCGGCGATGCGCTGCACGGCTCGCTCGTCGTGGGCCGTGGACACGAACCAGGACTCGAAGGACGAGGGCGGCAGATAGACGCCCTGCGCCAGCATCGAGTGGAAGAAGGCGGTGAAGCGGAAGGACTCCTGCGCCTTCGCGTCCTCGTAGTCGCGCACCGAACGGTCCACGAAGAAGACGGAGAACATGTTGGAGGCGTTCTGCACGCGGTGCGCGACGCCTTCCTTGCTGAGCGCCTCGGTCACGAGCGCCTGGATCTGCTCGGACACGGCGTCGACCTTGACGTAGGCAGCCTCGTCGAGGAGCCGCAGCTGCGCGAGGCCGGCCGCGGTGGCGACGGGGTTACCGGAGAGGGTGCCGGCCTGGTAGACGGGCCCGGCGGGCGCGAGCCGCGCCATGACGTCCTCCCGCCCTCCGAAGGCGGCGGCGGGGAACCCACCGCCCATCACCTTCCCGAAGGTCATGAGGTCGGGCCGGACACCGTCGATCCCGTACCAACCACTGCGACTGGTCCGGAACCCGGTCATGACTTCATCGGAGATGAACAGCGCGCCGTTCTTGGCGCACGCGTCCTTCAGACCCTGGTTGAAGCCGGGCTTCGGCGGGACGACGCCCATGTTGCCGGGCGAGGCCTCGGTGATCACACAGGCGATCTCACCGGGGTGCCGGTGGAAGGCCTCGTTGACGGCTTCGAGATCGTTGTACGGCAGCACGATGGTGTCGGCGGCCTGGGCACCGGTGACACCGGGGGTGTCGGGCAGGGCGAAGGTGGCCACACCACTGCCGGCCGAAGCGAGCAGCGAATCGACATGCCCGTGATAACACCCGGCGAACTTGATGACCTTGGACCGCTGGGTGAACCCACGAGCGAGCCGAATGGCGCTCATGGTCGCCTCGGTCCCACTGCTCACGAGCCGCACCTGCTGCACGGGCTCGACCCGGGCGACGATCTCCTCGGCGAGCTCGACCTCGCCCTCACCGGGCGTGCCGAAGGAGGTGCCGCGCGAGACGGCCCGCTGCACGGCGGCGATCACCTCGGGGTGCGAGTGCCCGAGGATCATCGGCCCCCAGGAGCACACGAGGTCGACGTACTCCCGCCCGTCCGCGTCCGTCAGGTACGGACCGGTACCGGACACCATGAACCGGGGCGTGCCGCCCACGGCGCGGAAGGCGCGCACCGGCGAGTTCACGCCGCCCGGTGTGACGACGGCCGCACGGTCGAACAGGGCCTGTGAGACAGGCGCTTCGTATGAATAGGGCAGTTCGCTCATGACCTGCGACTTCTCCGACCTTCTCCGTCTTTCTCCGACTTCACGGACTCCGCTTGCCTGTGACCTCCTCAGGGTAGGCCAGGGGGCGCGGGGCCTCGGGGGCGCGCCCGCGCACCGCAGGCCAGGCCACCTGATCGAGGATCCGGTCCCGCACCCTTGGGCCACTATTCGGCCATCGGCCGACCATGCCCCGACCATCCGCAGGCCACCGCCCCCGGACCATCTGCGAGACTGGAACGTGATACACACAGCTCACAGATGCCATCGTGTACGGGGGCTGCGAAGATCCTGCGGACAGGTGTTTCAACGCACGTTTCGGCGAGCGGCCGTGGGGGAGGTCACTGACACGATGATCGGGTTGCGCGGCGGGGGCCACGCGTCCTAGAAAAGCAGTCGGGTGGAGATATGCATCGCGGTGGCGGACTGGGCGAGGGGACCGACGACCTGGGTCCTCGACGTGCCCGAGGGGGAAAGCACCGACGCGAGGCGGAGGATTCGAACGAAGCACGTCTGCCGGACGCGCGTCAGGCACACAGTGAGCGCCTCAGGGCGGGGAGCAGGAATGGTGGTCGGGTGGGGGTGACGTACAAGTACTTCGGCGCGCCGGACGGTGCGACCGCGGCCCGCGTCCCGATCTCGATGCGCCCCGAGGAGCTGGGCGGCGACGAGCTCGGGATGAACGGCATGTTCACCAAGATCAAGCCGGAGACGATGGCTGCGATGGTCCTGACCGGCATCGAGGGCGTCCCCCTCCACAAGGTGCCGCCGCTGGAACTGGTCGTCCTGCACCCCGACTACGCCGTGGTCAAACTCCCGATGACGGTCGTGGACCCACTGCGCGGCATAGGCGAGGAAGCGGTAGGCGCGGCAGCCTTCATCTGGTCGACGGTCCCGGACCGGGGCGGCCCGCGGGACGCGTTCAACGTCTACCAACTGCTGCACGAATGGCAGGACTTCAGCCACCGCCTGCATGAGGCGGGACATCAGCCGTACTGCCTGGTGTGGCCCTGAGCCGGGTTTTCACAGGTAGCGGGTTTCACCGGTAGCGGGCGGGGTCTTCGGGCCTCGCCCTTTTTGGTGCCGAAGCCGGAGCCGGGGCACTGGCCGGGGGCACTGGCCGGTCGCCCGCCGTTGGCGCCCCCGTCACTCTGTATCCCTACTGTGCGCGCCATGAGAAGACTTTCGATCATGGTCACCGCCACGGCGCTGACCCTCGGCCTCGCCTCCCCCGCGATGGCTGACCGAGAGCCCACGGAGCATGACCGGGCCACGTACGGCCAGGCCACCCTGACCGGCTTCGCCTCCCTGCCCGCGGCGACCTTCGTACCGGGCAGCGAGCCGTCCGGCTCCGCCATCGGCACGGGCCCGTTCAACGGGGTCACGGCGCCGTTCGCCCACCAGCCCGTGCAGGGCTTCAGCGGTGCCGTGAACCGGCACGACGGCACCTACGACGTGCTGTCCGACAACGGCTACGGCAACAAGGCCAACAGCGCCGACTTCCTGCTCCGGGTCCACCGCGTCAAGCCGGACACCCGCACCGGCAAGGTCACCGTGGTCGGCGGGTTCAACCTGAGCGACCCGGACCACCACGTCGCGTTCCCGCTGACGCGGGCCGACCGGGTGCTCACCGGCGCCGACTTCGACGTCGAGTCGATCGTGCGGACCGCCGACGGCACCTACTGGATGGGCGACGAGTTCGGCCCCTTCCTGCTGCACTTCTCCAAGTCCGGCCGCCTGCTCCAGGCGCCGATCCCGCTGGCGGGCGTACAAGCGCCGGAGAACCCGTACCTGAACGGCGCCCAGCCCACCCTCAACAGCAGCAAGGGCTTCGAGGGCCTGGTCCGCGGCGTCGACGGCCGCCGGCTCTACCCGCTCACCGAGGGCACGGTCGTCGGTGACACCCCCGGTGACCTGCGCTTCAGCGAGTTCGACATACGCAAGGGCAAGTACACCGGCAAGCGCTTCGTGTACCGCCTGGAGTCGACCGACAACGCGATCGGCGACGCGATAGCGGTCGACAAGCACCGCTTCCTGGTCATCGAGCGCGACGGCGGACAGGGCGACACCGCCAAGTTCAAGCGGCTCTACCTGGTCGACACCCGTGACCGCGACGGCGACGGAGTGGTCGACAAGACCCTGGTCGCCGACCTGCTGAACCTCGCCAACCCCAAGGGCCTGGGCGGTTTCGGTACGACGTTCCGCTTCCCGTTCCAGACGATCGAGGACGTCGTCCTCCTCGACGACCGCACCCTGGCCGTCCTGAACGACAACAACTTCCCGTTCTCCTCGGCCCGCACGCCCGGCCGGCCGGACAACGACGAGTTCATCACCATCCGCCTGTCGGCACCGCTGCATGCGGACGGGAGGGCGTTGCGCTGACGGGAGCGCCGACGGGGTTTTCGCGGTGTGCGGGCGGGGTTCTCGGACCCCGCGAAAACCCGTTGGCGGCGCACAGCACCCCCTGCTATCTTGCCGGAGGCCGTGCGAGAGAACGAGGAGGTGGTACCCGTGATCACAGTATCGACGTGGGTGCTCTCCTCCGGGGTCACGGTCGGGCGATAGGTCGTCCGGGAGCGCCGTTCTGCGCACTCCCGAAAGGGCACGACCATGCATTTCACTTCCGAACGACGCCTCGAAGACGGCGTCCTGGAACGCGACTTCACCCTCGGCGAGATCCCGGGCACGTTGTGGACCCCTGCCTCCGCATCGGCATCCGCCCCGGCACCGCTGATCCTGATGGGCCACCCCGGCGGACTGCAGAAGATGCATTCCCGGCTGGTGGGCCGCGCCCGGCACTCCGCGTCCCAGGGCTACGCCTCCGTCACCATCGAACTCCCCGGCAGCGGCGACCGCCCCAGTCTTCCCGGCCCGGAGCAGGCCCGCGCCGACCTGCGCCAGGCACTGCAGGCCGGCGAGCCGGTCACCGACGACATCGTGGACCGCCTAGTCCTCCCGCTGGTCGAACAGTCGGTCCCGGAATGGCGAACCACCCTGGACGCGCTCCTCTCCCTACCGGAGATCGACGGCCCGGTCGGGTACTCGGGGGGAGTGATCGCCATCGGGACGCGACTGGCGGCGGTCGAGCCTCGAATCTCGGCGGCGGTCCTGTTCGCAGGCAGTTTCGTACCGCGCGTGACCCTTGAGGAGGCCCGCCGGGTCACCATTCCGCTGCACGTCCTGCTGCAATGGGACGATGAGGGGAACGACCGCCAGGTGGCCCTGGACCTGTTCGACGCGTTCGGCTCGAAGGAGAAGACGTTGAACGCGAATATGGGCGGTCATACCGGGGTTCCGCAGTACGCGGGGGATGCGGCGGCGGAGTTCTTCGGGCGGCATTTGAACTAAGCGCCGAGGTCCCTCGCCGTCAGGTTGGCAACGTACGCAGTGGTTGGAGCGGACCCGGAAGTCAGCCAAGCCGAATTCGTCCTCAATCTGCTTGTAGCTCTGTTCGATTTAGAGCTTCAGCTCGTGGAGGCGGACGACTTCGGCGAGGTTGGCCAACGGGTGCGGACTGAGGGCGGCGTGTGGTACCTCGGAGTTCGGCAGGCTGGGGGCCAGGTACCCGGTCGCCTTCTCCAGCAGGGTGGCTGGGTCGGTGGTGGTCATGACCTGGCGGCAGGGGTGTCGAGGCTATATTTGCCAAGGCGGCATCTTCGGCCCACCAGGTCTCGCTGATCCCGTTTCGGAAGTGGCATTCGACCGGTGTCCACTCGTCGAGGCAGTCAACATCCCGCTCGGCAAGAGCTCATGCGGTGTGGATCGATCTGTGGGGCTGGCCGACGGGGGCCGCCTACCGTTACGCCGCTGACAGAGTAGGCGCAGTCGGCGGCCACCCATGGTTTCGTGCGGAACACCGGGCCAAGCCGAGAGCGAGCGAAATGGTGGGCGTGCGTGCAGGGAGTCGCATGCAGCGGAGAGCGCGGCCGCCGGGCGCCACCCTGGCCATCATGACGATGCCGTTGTCTGTGATGCCCACTCGACCCAGCCACTGCCGATCCACGTGTGCGGTCGCAGTGCCGTCCTTACGGTCCCTCGAGTCGTCGATCTCTATCACTCCGTCCATGATCAGGGCGTTCACGCCCTGATCATGGAGCAGGTCGAGCCGTGGGTCGATGGCGTCTTGATCCACTCCTGCGGCGCGAGCAGCCCAGCGAGGTAGTCGCCGAACCCTTGCCAAGAGCCCGTAGGCACAAATCCTCACGATGCCCGGACATGATTTTCCGGGCAAATTATCCTGAGAAAAATCGCTGACCCGCGAGAAATACGGCGATGAATTTTCTTCAGGTAACAGCCGAACTGCCCCGCCTGATCACGAGGCGAAGATTCAGCGGGGTGACTAGCAGCGGGTGAGGGCACAGAGCCTACGACTTACCACGATTTGTCGCCCATCAGAACGATCACTACCTCGTCTGGCTCATCGGTGCCGTCTCCATAGACTTCGACTCGATTTTCTACGTTCGGAACTGGAATCAACAACCTAACCGATTCATTTGGATCGGAAATTTCGAGAGATGCCTGAGGAAGTATCAATTCTCCCGAGTACACGAGAGTTTTCCCGTTCGGCTCGTACGGTCCCTGTAGACATCGGACTGACGCTGGACCGCTGGCAGCCTGCTGGACTGAGATGAACAAGGAGTCTGCACCACCATGGACCACATCGGTCGCGGGATCCCAGCTTTCATGCGCGTCGACGCTCCCGGGTGCGGCAGCAACAACGAGGCCGTGCGCGAATCTCGTCGTACACGCGGCGAAGAGCATCATTGAGTCCACCTACTGTTACGGTTTCCACACCGGGAAGTCATAGTACTCCTTGAGCAGCGTCCGCACGATTCCACCTTGCTGTTTGGAACATGCCTTGCAATGCGGATAAAGGGTCCACGGGCCGCTGGTTGAGAGCTTGTTCGGCGGATTATGATCGCCAGTCCAGTGACCGTCCTTGTACCCCGATTCGGCTGCCCCGCACGAGGCACAGCCATTTCGGTCACCGAATTCATTCATCATCCGTTGCTCATGAGCCAGGACAGTATCGCCGCGCTCAGCGGTCACCCCCTCCGCTTTCCGCCCCCTAATGGCAGGTCCAAGAGTCACGTTGCAGAGCGTGTCTTCATTGACGTTGTGAACGAGAACCGGAGTCTCGCCCGCCAGCACATAGTACGTATGGAGAACGCCAACAGTGAGGTCGTAAGTGGTCCGGTGCTGGTGGAAATTATGGACCTGGGCCACCGTGGCGACGGTCCCGTCCGCGGTGCGGAGTTGCGTGCCGGCAGTCAGGTCGCGGGCATCCGTCCACCGATGACGCGTAGCGTCCCAGAACGGGTGGTGCCAAGTGGTCGTCAGGGTCTCGGTGTGGGGCTTCCCGTGCTGGGGCGGACCACGCACCGGTGCCGTGTCCAACGTCAGTGTCGTGAAGTCCTTGTCCGTCTTCGTGACTATGACGTTCTGGACCTTCTCCGGGGCCGTGACGCCTGTTTGCGGGTCCGTCGCCAGGACCGTGTCGCCGGCCTTGACCTTGCTGATCGGTTTGGACGAGCCGTCGGCCAGGCGGACTTCGGTCGCGGGTACGAAGCTGTGCACCGAGCAGCTGGCCGCTTCCGCTCCCGCCCCCTCCGATCTCTCCGCGTCCACCAGCATGTGCTCGGCCTTGACCGCGTCCTCGGCCACCTTCGCGGCTTCCTCCGCGTCCTTGACCGCCGTATAGGCGCGGTCGAGGGCCCGCCAGATCTTGAACGCCTCTACACCGACCTTGATGGCCTTGAAGACCTTCCCCCAAGGCACCGCTGTCAGGGCCGTGTTGACGCAGCCCATCACGTCGCCCTTGGTGAAGCAGTTGTAGGCGTCGGTCAAACCGATGACGTCCGCGACCAGACTGACCAGGCGATGCTTGAAGCCCGACGCCTGTCTCTTCGCCGCGGCGGCCGCCGCGTCCGCGGTGGCCTTCTGCCGCTCCAGAGCGCGCTCTTCCGCCCGCGTGTTTGCCGCGCTGTTGCTGATGTCCGCCTTGTACTGCTTGGCGTACGCCTTGGTGTTGCTGGGTGTGCTGCCCGAGCCGGGCCGGTCGTGCAGCGCCTGCTCCGTGGGGTGCCCCGGCGTGTAGTTGAGGCAGGCGGGGCAGTTCCGCGTCGGGCAGTCCGCGTCCGCGCAGCCACCGCTGGGGTCGGACGCGGTCACCGGGGTGTCGTCGGCGTAGTCGTAGGCGTTCCACGACTGCGGGGAATCCGGGGCCAGGATGGGGTCGGGGCTGAGGAAGCGGCCGATGGACGGGTCGTACTCGCGGGCGCCGAGGTTGGTCAGGCCGGTGTTGTCGTCCTGGGTGCCGCCGACGAAGCCCTGTTGTCCGACCCAGGTCCCGGACTGGTCGCGCGTCTCGCCGAAGGGCTTGTACTGGCGCCGGGTCACCTGCTGGGTCTGGGAGTCGATCTCCAGGGTGCCGGTGCCCTGGCGGTCGGGGATCAGGTAGCTGATCTTGCCGTCGGAGGAGTGCGTGGCCACGGTCTCGCCGGCCATGGAGATGTACCGCACCCCGTCGGCACTGGCGGCCCCGGTCTTGAGAGTGATCTCCTCGTCGCCCGTGTAGAGAGTGGTCGCGTCGGGGCTGTGCCGGATCAGCAGGCTGCCGCCGGCGTCGTACAGATACTTCGTGTCACCGCTCGACCCCGTCGAGGACAGTTCCGAGAGGTTGTCCTCCACGTCGTAGGTGAAGGTGTCGGTACCGGCGCGAGTGGTGCGCGTGCGGACGTTGCCGTCCTCGTCGTAGGTGTAGGCGTTGGTGGTGTCGGCCGTCGCGTCACCCGGCACCACCTTGTCCACCTGGGACACCGCGTGGGCGGGGCCCTTGCCCGCCGCGAACGGGGTGTACGAGGAGGTCGCGTCGTGGGAGGTGTCGCCGGCGGTGTCGTGGTCCACCTGGGAGGAGCGGGCGCCCGTGGCGTCGTAGGACCACGACTGCCAGTACGGTGACGGGCCGCCGACCGTGCCGGCGGCGCCGGACGCGGGGGTGGCCGCGCAGTCGTCCGTGGCCGTCCACGCGTCCTTCAGGCGCTGCGCCCAGTCGTAGTCGAAGCACTGGGTGTCGGTCGAGCCCGTCTCCAGCTTGTCGGTGATCTTCGTGACGTTGCCCGACGGCTGATAGGAGTAACTCGTCTTGTCGGCGATCGCGGCACCCGACTGGGTGATCGTGGTCGAGTCCGTCAGACGGTGGGTCTGGTCGTCGTAGTTCAGGGTCTGCTGGGCGAAGTTGCCCGAGGTGCCGTAGGTGAACTGGTACGGCTCGTCGAACTCGGTGTAGCTCAGCTTCTGGACGTATCCCCAGGTGTCGCCCGCGACGGCCTTGGGGCGGTCGAAGTCGTCATAGGTGTAACCGACCGTCTCCTGCGGCAGGTTGACCGTGGCCGGCACGGCATCGGTGTACGAGGAGATCGTGCCGGTGAGGTTGTAGCGGTTCTGGGTGGTGTACGTCCCCTGCAGCGCGCCCTCGGCCGCCGGGATCACCAACTGGGTCGCCTGCGGCCAGCCGTGGCTGTCGTAGCCGGCCACCTTCTCGGTGTAGGCGGAGCCGCCGGTGCCGCCCACGTACCGGACGGAAGAGGTGGGCTTGCCCTTCTTCAGCGTGTCGTACGTCCACGCGGCCAGCTCGTTGGTCGTCGACTGCGCGACGCCGCCCGTGGTGTCGAACTCGGCCTTCTTGCGGCCCATTTCGTCGTACGTGTAGCTGAGGGTCTTGCCGCGGGCGTCGGTCGTGGTCAGCAGCTGGCCGGCGTTGTCGTACGTGGAGCCGGAGGAGCCGGTGTCCGGGTCGGTCTGCGAGGTGCGGCGGCCGAGCAGGTCGTAGCCGCTGGACCAGGTGTGGCCCTGGCCGTCGTCCTGTCCGGTCTGGTTGCCGGCCGCGTCGTAGGAGTAGGTGACGGTGTCGGCGGCGCCGGAGGCCGTGGTGCCGTGGTAGCGCAGCAGCTTGACCAGTTGGCCGCGGGCGTCGGTGTACGTGGTGCTGGGCGTGGCGCCGAAGGGCGTGGTCCCGGCGGACGGGGTGACGTCGACGCGGTCGGAGCCGGGGTAGGCGGTGGTGGTGCGCCAGGTCTCGGACGCGAAGTGGTAGGCGATCGAGGCGGTCGTGCGGCCCGCGCCGTCGTAGACCGTGGCGGTCTGGGACGGCGTCTTGTTGTCGGGCGCGTCGACCAGCGTTCCGCTCGGGGCGCCGGTGTTGTAGTACGCGTCGGAGGAACTGACCGCCCAGCCGTGCGAGTCGTAGACGGTGTCGGTGATCGTGCGACCGCCGTCGACGGTCGCCGTCTGCGTCTCGCGCGGGCGCAGCATCGCGTCGTAGAGCGAGACGGAGGTGCGGTAGGCGTTGGCGCCGGTGAGGGTCTGGGTGGTGACCGTGGATACCGCCGACGGCGTGAGGTTGTAGCTGTACTTGATGTTGGGGTTGTTGTCGGTGGGGAAGCCCGGGCTCCACACCGAGGTCAGCCGGCCCAGCGCGTCGTAGACGCTGGTGGTGGAGTATCCGGCCGCGTCCGTGGTCTTCAGGTCCAGGCCGCGGGCCGGGTCCAGGGTGGTCGTGGTGGCGAACCCCGCGGTCTGGCCGGTGACCTTCGGCTGGGTGACCTTGATCGAGGTCGGGGCCGCGCCGGTGGTGGGGGTGTACGCGGTGGTGGTGACGCGGCCGTCGGCGTCGGTCTCGGTGAGCTCACGGCCGTAGGAGTCGTAGGTGTTCTTCAGCGCCGTGATGTAGTGCGCGGTGCCGTCGGCGGCGACCGAGTCGGCCTTCTGGACCATCGTGACATCGCCCTTGGTGGGCGTGGCGGTGTTGTCCGTGGAGCCGTCGAAGAAGGTGAGGTCGTCGCTGAGCAGGTCGTGCGGGTACTTCGGGCTCGCGGAGCAGGAGACGGCGACCGCCTGGACGCGGCGCGGGATCGGCAGCAGGTTGCCGGAGGCGTCCGTCGCGTACCAGGTGCGGGAGCACTTGTCGTCGGTCGAGGTCGCGGTGTCGCCCAGGTCGTCCACGGCCTTGGGCAGACCGGTGGCGTCGTCGATCGTGTAGTCGGTCTCGGTCGTGCGCTTGGTGCCGTCCGCCTTGGTGGTGACGGTGCGGGTCC
This sequence comes from Streptomyces sp. NPDC001002, assembly GCF_053599215.1. Lineage (NCBI taxonomy): Bacteria > Bacillati > Actinomycetota > Actinomycetes > Kitasatosporales > Streptomycetaceae > Streptomyces > Streptomyces sp. NPDC001002. The sequence continues at coordinate 39,108 of NZ_JBSFLV010000063.1, forward strand.
GCTGGATGTTGGTGCGGTGCGCGACCAGCGGGTCCAGGTTCGCCTTCGTACGGGACTGGGTGGCCGTCGCCGTCGAGGTCCAGGGGTCGGTGACGGTGTCCGAGAGCAGTGCACCGCCGTCGCCGTTGTAGGAGAGCTCTTCGTAGGTCTGGCCGGCCAGCCAGTCGGAGTCCTTCTGCGGGTCGTCGCTCGCGGTGTCGTCGAGCGTGACGCTGCGGGTGCCGCTGGAGGTCTTGTCACCGTCCATGCCGCGGAAGTACGTCTCCCGGGACAGGGTGATCTTCTCCGGGGCGGTGCCGGTGCGGGACTCGACCGTGCCGTAGCCGCGCCACTGGTTCCAGGTGCGGTACTTGGCCTGGGTCATCGGGTCGTCGTTGTAGTGCCAGGCCGGGTCGCCGACGTACTTGTACGACGTCTGGACGGGGAGCCCGCTCGCGGTGGGGTCCTGTGTCGTCACGGAGTTGACGAGGAACTTGTTGAACCAGTCCAGCTGCGGCGAGGTCTGGCCCGGCGGGGTCCAGTACTGCGGATAGCAGCGGAGGGTGTTGCCGTCCTGGCTGGACGGCAGCACCGGGGTGCCCGTGCGATGGCACTGCGGCGCGGTGTAGTTGACGGTGATCACTTCGCCGGACTCGGTGGTGACCGTGGTCATCCGGTAGCGGGTGATCGGCTGGTAGCCGTCGAGGCCGTCCACGCGGTTGGCGAGCGCCTGGCCGGCGAACTTCACCGGTGGCAGGTCCAGGCTTCCGCCGTCCTTGCCGGTGTGCACGATCTGGCTCAGCCACAGCGACGGAGTGGTGGTGTCCCCGGTCGGCGGGAAGGTGTGGGTCAGCGTCCACGCGTCCACATCCTGGTAGCCGGTGCCGACCAGGGTCTGGGTGCGGATGCCCGTCAGGCGTTTGGTGGTGAAGAAGGCCGGGCCGTGGTTGTTGCAGGTGCCCGTCGAGGCGCAGGTCTGGTCGACGGGGACGTCCGGCCAGTGCGAGGCGTTGGCGGTCGTCATCTTCGACGTGGCGCAGTCGAAACTGGAGTCGGCCAGGCAGCGTTCGGAGGTGTCGAAGAAGACCTGGGCGGCGGCCGGGGCGGTGCTGTCGTAGACCTTGCCGGCCAACTGCCCGTACTGGATCTTGGAGAGGTAGCCGCCGCGCGCGTACGTGGTCGGGGTGGTCGCGTTGTCCCGGCCGTAGTAGCCGGTCTCGGGCGTGTACCAGTAGCTGATGGCGTCGCCGTGCGGGTCGACGGTGTAGTCGAGGTTCCAGCGGTAGCCCTGCTGGCACCAGGAGGCGGCGAAGGTGGACGCGTGGCACGGCTCACCGGTGTCGTTGCCGTACACCGGCGTGGTGAACACCGAGTTGGTGGTCGCGTTGCCCGTCGCCCAGCCCGGCAGGCGGTTCCTGCCGAAGTAGTACTGCGTGCCGTCGGCCGTGGTGACGACGAAGTACTCGTTGTCGTTGTCGCCGTTGACCGTGTCGGTCCTGACCTCGATCTTTTCGCCGTTGTCGCCCTGCGGGTGCCAGGTGCCCGACTTGTCGTCGTGGACGAGCGTGTTGGACGAGCCGTTCAGCGACAGGGTGAGCGAGTCGACGTCGTCGGACCAGCACTCGTCCGCGGTCTTGGGGGAGCCGTTCGCCGTGTCGTCGGAGCAGGAGGCGTAGCTGCGCTCGACGAAGCCCGGTGAGTAGTCCCAGCCGTCGCCGATCCAGGAGGACTGGGCGTTCGTGGCGGAGGTGCGCCCGTCGACGCCCTGCGAGGTGTAGCCCAGGGAGACGTTCGGGGCCAGTCCGCCGGGGACGTCGGGGACCGAGATGGGGTAGGAGTAGCTGAACGCGCCGGCCGAGCCCCCGGCCGACCACTGGCCGGACGCGGACAGAGACGTGGCCGAGTAACTGCCGCCGCCACCCGCGGCGGCCGCCTCCGCCGCGAGCACCACGGGCTGCGCGGTGGTGGTGGCGGGCAGCGCGACCTCGGCGGAGACGGTCCGGGTCTTGACGTCGTTGGTCGAGGTCAGCGGGGTCTGTTTGCGGCAGGCGGCGGCCTGCGGAGTGGTCAGGGCACAGGCCGGCAGTTGTACGAGGCGCAGTCGGCCGGCCCAGTCGCCGCCGTAGGCGTCCTTGAACGCCGAGTAGTCCAGGCCCACTTGGGCGGTGCCGCCCGAACTCGCGCTGTCCGGCCGCACGGTGAGTACGACACCGTGCAGGGCGAGCTTCTGCGCGGCGGTCTGGCCCGGCAGCGACACGTGGACGCGGCTGCCCGCATCCGCGCGATGCGCTCCCTTCGCCGCCGCCACCGTCACCGGGACGCCGACGGCCCGCTCGGCGGCGGCGCCTCGCGCCGGTACCGCCACGTCGGCCGCCCCCTTGGCGGGCCAGGTCCGGTGCGCCTGGGCGGCACTCCAGCGCGCCATCTGCGGCACCTTCGCGGCCTTGCCCTTGACCGGCGAGACGGGAACCGACGGTTCCTTCTTCGCCTTCACGAGGTGGTTCGCGTGCTGTACGCCCGCAAGCGCGTCCGTCGGCGAGATAAACCCGACGAGGAGGGCGAGCGCGCCGATTGCGACGATCCACACAGCGGGCACCCTGCGTATCCGCATGGTCTTTCTGTAAATCCGCCAACGTGAATTCCGACGCACTCCGGACCCCCCAATTCCAGCACGGCTGCCGACGAATTATTGGATCAGACCGGAGGAGCCCATCACAGCCCCTTCACATGTTCAAAAGGTATAGAGATCGCCATGTACCGCCCTCCGTTCGACCAAAATCGGACGGCAAATCCGTCAACTCCCCCATGAAAGCCATCGATTACCCAATAGGAACTCCAACCGGCCTACTGGACAGCAAAGTTGTACAGTTCATCTACCCTGTTGTAGTCGCACCGTGATTACGGGTAGCCTCCCTCGCGCCTATTGGCGTATTTCCACTCGGACTCACACTGGGGGGCAGATGTCCGACCGTTTCCGCCGACTTTCCTCAGGGGACTCATTCAGAAAGAGTCCTCGAATACCGGGCAGATTCCTGGTCCTCGCGACGGTCGGCGCACTCTGCCTGGCTCCGCTCGCCGCTCAGCCGGCCGCCGCCGACTCGGCACCGGGCTCCGTCGCGGATGTCGACGCCGGTCGGCCGGAGCTGACTCCGGCGCCGGCGAACGACACGAAGGCGCCGGAACCGACCGGCTCGTTGCGCCCGAGCGATGACGGCGACGGGCTGACGACAGCCGAGGAGTCGGCTCTGGCCGACGCCCAGAAGCAGGCCGCGGCGACCGGCAAGGCGGTGCGCGTCGACGCCCTGACCACGGAGACGGCCACCACGACGGCCAACCCCTCCGGCACCGTCACCTACGACTCCAGCCTGCTGCCCGTCCGGGTGCGCAAGGCCCACCGCTGGGTCCCGGTCGACGCCACGCTGGTGCGCAACGCCGACGGCACCTGGAGCCCCGCCGCCACCGCAGAGCCGCTCGCCTTCTCCGGCGGCGGTACGACCCCGCTCGCCACCATGACCAAGGGCACCGCGTCCCTCGCCCTGTCCTGGCCGCACGCGCTGCCGGTCCCGCACGCCTCCGGCGCGAGTCTGACCTACCCGGACGTGCTGCCCGATGTGGACCTGCGGGTCACGGCCGACACCCAGGGCGGTTGGTCCGAGGTCCTCGTCGTCAAGAACGCCGAGGCCGCGGCCGACCCGGAACTCTCCCAACTCGCCCTCAGCACAAGGGCGAAGGGCGTCGACGTCACCGACGACGGTCACGGCAACCTCTCCGCGACCACGCCCGACGGCAAGGTGCTCTTCAGCGCGCCGCAGCCGGCGATGTGGGACTCCAGCGGCATCGGCGCGGCGCACACGGCCCCGGAGTCGGGCCCCGCGCCCCGGTCCCGGGTGGCCCGGGTCGAGGGCCGGCTGCACGGCCGGACCCTGTCACTCGTCCCCGACGCCAAGCTGCTCGGCGACACGCACACCAGGTTCCCGGTCTTCATCGACCCGACCTGGAACCCGCACTACGCCTCCGGCGCCAAGCAGCACTACGTCGAGACCCAACAGGGCTGCGCCACCGCCAAGAACTACGACTCCACCCAGTACGGGGACCCCGGCGTCGGCTACAACAGCTGGTCCGGTTGCATCGGCGGTGAGCGCTCCTACTTCCAGCTCGCGGTGCCGTCGGGCATCTGGGGCTCGCACGTCGTGTCGGCCACCGTCGACGCGAAGGAGAACTACTCCGCCAGCTGCAGCCTCTCCTCGGACGTCTATCTCTACTGGTCCGGCGCGATCAGCTCCGGCACCACCTGGAACAACAAGCCGTCCCTGACCGGCAAGCTGGCCACCAAGAGCTTCGGCCCGGCCTGCACCAGCGAGCCCTCCGGCGGGTTCTCGGTGACGTCCACGATCGCCAAGGGCGCCGCCGCGCACTGGACGAGCTGGACCTTCGCCCTGGTCAACAGCCAGAGCAGCAGCGGCGACGGCAACTACTTCAAGCGCTTCGCCAACAACCCGTCCATGTCCATCACGTACAACCACGTGCCCGCCAAGCCCGGCACCCTGGCCACCAAGGTCGGCTCCACCTCGCTGGGCTGCGGCACCGCCACGCCGTACCCGATCGTCGGCAAGACCCTGGCCACCACTCCGCCCACCCTCAACGCCAAGATCAGCGACTCCGACAAGGACGCGCTGGCCGCCACCTACTCGTACTGGGTCGGCAGCGGTACGGCCACCACGGCCACCAGCGCCACCGTCGCGAGCGGCGCCAACGCGCCCAAGCAGCTTCCCTCGACGTTCATGAGCGGGCTCGCCGACGGCAGTGTGGTCAGCTGGAAGGCCACCTCCTCCGACGGCGAGGACACCTCCGCCGCCTCGGCCACCTGCCACTTCACCGTCGACCTGCACAGCCCCGCCCAGCCCACCGTCAAATCCGCGGACAAGCTCTACCCCGAGGACGGAGAGGGCATCACCGCGGCCGGCACTCCGGGCCAGTTCACCCTCTCGGTGAACCCCGGCACCAACGGCAACAACGCGGCGAAGTTCCTCTTCGGCCTCGACGCCGCCCCGCCGCTCTCCAACACCCCTGCCGCGCAGACCAAGACGGCCAGCAACAACACCGCCACGATCACAGTGACCCCGGTGGCACCGGGCACCCACACGCTCTACGTCTACGCCGTCGACTCCGCGGGCAACACCTCCTCCCAGCAGCAGTACGAGTTCACCGCGATCGGGCACGCCACGAAGACGTACGCCAGTCTGCAGGCCGCCTTCAACAACACCGCCACCACAGACGACGGCGCCCGCACCACCGGCGACGCGGACGGGGTGGGCGCCACCCTCTCCCTGCAGTCCCTCAAAGCGGCCGGCTGGCAGCCCGGCGGGAAGATCACCGTCGATGGGGCCGACTTCACCCTTCCCAACTGGGGCTCCGCGAGCGGCGACAACGTGATGGCCGCCAACCAGACCATCCAGCTGAACGGCGCCCACGGCCAGGCACTGGTCTTCCTGGGCTTCTCCACCTATGGGTTCGTCGGCTCCGAACACCAGCTGGGCGACCTCACCAGCCCGGTCGTCCCCGACAACACCAACGTCTCGGCGTCCAACTGCAGCCTGGGCAACGGCACTTACGAGGACTGTGTCACCCCACAGGGGTCCATCTCCTATGGCGACGGCGACTCCCGGAACTTCTACCTGGCCATGCCCGACTGGGTGTACGGCTCCGATTCCCTGGCCACTGTCAACCTGCTGCACCGCAATACCCCGAGCGCTCAGGAGACCCGGAGCACCAACATCTACGCCTTCGCCGTACCCCTGAAGGCCGGTGCCACCGTCAGCTCCGTGACCCTGCCCGATCTGGCCGACGCCGCCCGAAAGTACGTACCCGGGCTGCACATCATCGGCATGTCCGTGCGCGACACCGCTGCCGCGGCAGGCGGCGCCTCCTGGACCGGAAGCTGGAGCGCACCGACCGAGGAACGGTTCCAGTTCTCCGGTACGGGCGGCTTCAGCAACCAGACCATTCGCACGGTCACCCAGACCAGCGTCGGCGGCGACACCGTCCGGCTGCGGCTGTCCAACGCTCTGGGCACCGACCCGCTGACCCTCGACCACGTCACCGTCGCCCCGTACGGCAGCGGTGCGACGACCGCCTCCACACCCGTCGACGTGACCTTCGGCGGAAGCGGATCAGTCGTGATTCCCGAAGGCGGCGAACTGTACAGCGACCCGGTCCCGTTGAGCAGAGCCCCCGGCACCTCGCTGACGACCAGCATGCATCTGGTCAACAAAGTCGCCTACCTGGTCATGCATCCCTGGGCCGCCACCGACACGCTCAGCTACGTCAGCCCCGCCGGAAGCGGTGACCACAGCACGGACACCGCCGACACCGCCTTCAAGGCGACGGGCTCCACCTCCGGCCGCTTCGCCGACATCCTCACCGAAGTGGACGTCACGACCACGGATCACCGGTCGGCCGTGTCCGTGCTCGGCGACGGCCTCATCAACACCCGTACCGCGGGCAACACGGCCGGCTACAACACCCAGCGCGTCAACCAGTGGCTGTCCTACCGGCTGCGCACGAACACCGACGGCATCCCCGTCCACGGCGTCCTGGCCTCCGGCATCGAGAACAACTACCTGGGGACGGACCAGGGAGCGGGCGCGGGCGGGCGTGCCGCGGTCACCCGCCTGGACCGGGACGTGCTCTCCATCCCCGGTCTGCGCACCGTGGTGGTCACCCAAGGCCTGGAGGACATCGTCGCCGGCCACGACGACGTCGACATCGACAGTGCCCTCGGGCTCCTGCGCGATCAGCTCAAGGGCTGGGGCATCAAGGTCGTCTTCGCCACCCTGACCCCCTGCGACGGCTACGCCGCCTGCACGGCGGCCGTCGACCAGAACCGCATCGACACCAACACCTGGATCACCGACCAGACCGACCTCACCTCGCCCACGGTGAGTTACGTGGACGCGGAGGCGGTCGTCGCGGTCACCGACACGGCGAGTACCGCGGACCCACAGGCGCTGAAACTGGGCAACGACGTGGCTCCGGCCGACTTCGACTCGGGCGACCACGTCAACCTGACGGCGGACGGCTACAGCTCGATCAGCAATGCCTTCGATCTGGCGTCGCTGGGGCCTGACGCATGACGTAGTGAAAGCGGCTCAGAATGTCGGCCGCCCAAGGCAACAGGGCCGTCAGCGACACCCGTTCAGGGACGTGGCTGGCGGCCCTGTGCCGTGGACACAAGTGCTCGCGTGATGGCACCGCACGTGGCCGGCGCGGGTCATGGCGAGGGCGGCAGGTTCCGCGCGGGAGTCTCCACCCGCGCCGTCGAGAGTCCGCGCGCACGCCGCCAAGCCGCCCGAGCCCGCGGATGGTACCGCCGTTCGAACGGCACCAGATGCCAGCCGAGCGCGATCGTGCGGCCCAGCAGCCACAGGGCGGCGGCGCTGCGGCGGGACCAGCGGTAGCCGAGGCGGGTCCGTATCGCCGGTGGGTACATCCCGATGGTGAGCCAGATCATGGGGCGGGTCACCGGGACGCGCAGTACTTTCCAGAGGGCGTCCGGTAGTCGGCGTAGGGCTGGAGGTTTCGCTATGTGGCGGATGTCCAGGACCGCGCGGGTCGGCCAGTTGTCCTCCAGGACCTCCACGCACATCCGGTCGAAGTAGGCGCAGAAGTCGGGCCAGTTGGCGGGGGCGGGGCGGTCGCTGACGCCGTACAGGCGGTACCACTGGAGGCTCTCGGTGTAGAGCTGTTCCTTCTGTGCCGTCGTCAACGGGCGGCCGAAGTACTGGCACAGGAGCACCGGGATCATGACGAAGGTCGCGTGGGCCCAGAAGAAGGTGTCGGGGTCGAGGGCGTGGTACGGGCGGCCGTGGCGGTCCACGCCCTTGATGCCGAGGTGGTAGTCGCGGACCTGGCGGGCGGTACGGGCCGCGTCCGGGCCGTCGTAGACCACTCCGGCGATCGGGTAGAGCGAGCGGAACAGCCTCTGCCAGCGTTCCTCGAAGAAGTGCGAGTGCTCCTGGACGCCCGCGCCGAGACCGGGGTGCATGTTCTGCATCGACCCGGCCCACAGGCTCAGCAGCAGGCTCCGCCAGTCGCTGAAGTACCGCCAGACCAGCGACGACGGGCCGAGGGGTTCGGGCGGCGGGTCCGGTATCAACGGAGGTGCCTGTCCAGGTGTCTGCGGGGGTGCCCGTGATTCATCTGCCCAGCCTCCCGCTCACACCGGCCCCGCACAATGCGCCTGCCGGGCCCGGACGACAACGGGACTGCCGGGCCCCGAAGTTCGGGACCCGGCACGCTCCTCGTCGTCGCTCAGCTCGCCGTACCGCCCGGCGTCTGCTTGATCCCGTCCACGACCGCGCGCTGCGTGATCGCGCTGGTGAAGGTGACGGTGCCGGCCTTGAACTCGCTGTCCTTGCCCGGGTCGACGACCACGATGCGCTCGCCGAGCAGCCGCAGGCTCTTCTTGTCGAAGATCCACTCCTCGCGCTCACCGGTGTTGTCCTGCCGCGCGATCGCCACCCCGTGCCGCCCCACCGCGTCGACCGCGTCGTCCACCGCGACGACCCCCGGGATCTTGGCGGCGGCCTTGTAGAGAGTGGCGGCGACATCCGCCGGCGGGTAGCTCTCGGTCAGCAGGTCTCCGATGGCGACGAACGCGGCCTGGTCGCGGGGGACTTCGGGGTCCCGGTTGGCGTCCGACTCCTTGTAGATCCGGCGCAGCAGTTCGTCGGGGTCGGTGGGCAGCTTGACCAGGGCGTCGTACGCACCGCTCAGCGGGACATTGCTGTCCAGGGTGATGCCGTCCTTGCTCGTCTGGCCCGCTTCGATCAGCCAGCCCTTCCTCCCGTCCGGGGACATCCAGGTCTGCCGGTCGTGCAGTTCCTCGCTGACGATCGAGTCCTTGCCGTCCACGGACTTGGGGTAGGTGCTGGCCACCTTCGAGGCGATGTAGACGAACTGGCCTTCCTGCACCGCGGTTTCCGAGGTGTCGGCGGCGGCGAGCGAGATGCGGTCGAGCAGCTGGGGGGCGCCCTTGGGGTCGGCGGCACCGATCGTGGTGGTCAGGGCGGGGCCGGTGGCGAGGGGCATCTTGTCGTCGCCGTTTCCGCCGCTCAGGGCGAGGCCGCCGACGACCGCGCCGGCCAGTGCGCACGCCATGGCGGGCAGCAGGATCGCGCGGCGCAGGAACGGGTTGCGGCGCTGCGGGGCGACCGTCGGGGCGGCGGGGCGGGCGCCGGCAGAGGTACGGAGGTCTTCGTGGATCTGGGCCATCATCTGCTCCTTGTGGAACTGGTGGCGGCCCGCCGGCAGATCCCGTTCGACGGAGGGCAGGAGGTCCTGGGTCTCCGTCCACTCAGCCGGATGCGGCTGGGAGGGGCTGGCGTTCATCGGTTTCCTTCCTGTGCGGACCGGACCGCGTATCCGCGATCACCTGTTATCTGCCGGTTCGTGGAGGTGGGTTCCCGATTCTTTCTGCCTTTTTTCTTCAACTCGGCGTCCGCGAGCTTGCGCAGCTTGCCGCGGGCGCGGGACAGGCGGGAGCGGACGGTACCGACCGGGATGCCGAGGGCGCGGGCCGCGTCGGCGTACTCCATGCCCTCCCACAGACACAGCACCAGCACCTCGCGTTCGGGGCGTCTCAGGGAGCTGAGGGCGGTCAGCGTGGCGGTGATCCGCTGCCGGTCGTCCAGCCGCCCGGCGGTCTCCTCCGCATGGTCGGCGACCTGCGCCTCCCCCGCGCCCGCCTCCGCGGCTGCGGTGGCCGCGGCCCGGTAGCGCCGGTTGCTGCGGTAGTGGGAGCGGGCGACGTTGGTGGCGATGCCCAGCAACCACGGCCGCAGGGAGCCCCCTTCGGCCTCGACCGACGCATGCCGCCGCCAAGCCTCCATGAACGTCGCCGACATGACGTCCTCGGCCACCGACCAGTCGGCGGTCAGTCGAAAGGCGTGGTTGTACACCGCGCGGGCACAGTCGTCGAAGAGCTCCGCGAAGGCGTCCGGATCTCCGGCCCGTATCCGGGTTCGCATATCTGTGGTCACGTTCTCAACTGACCGCCCGGATCACCGAGTTCCCGTGATGCCCGTCACATACGACCACGGCGGCTACGACGGTCCCGACAGCCCCGCCTCCAACTCACGCCACCCGCACCCCCGTTACCCCCGCCGCCCCGAGCACCCGCCCCTTCATCCCGACCCGCTCATACACCCCCACCGCCCCCGCATTCCCCACGTCCACCATCAACGCGGCCCGCCCGTAATCCCGTACGAGCGCCCCTACGACGAATCCCGACACCGCACCCCCCAACCCCCGCCCTCGCGCCCCCGGATGCGTGACGACCCCGGCCAGGAACCCACATCCGACCCCCGACCAGGCATCGGCAGCCACGGCGAGGAGCCTTCCGTCGGACTCGTCGCGCGCCCCCGCCCAGCGGCGCACGCCCGGGCGGCCCGGTTGGGCGTAGGAGTCGGGAAAGTGTCGGGCGAAGAGGTCTCCTGCCTCCCCTTCACCCCGCGCGTCCAACCAGTCGACGTCCCCCGGACCAGACACCGTCGGCCGCTCCTCCGTCTCCATCCACAGGAACGGCCCACCCCCGCGCCCGAGTTCAGGAATCCCGCGCACCAGCCCGTCGATCAACTCCACCTCGCCGAAAGGGCGATACGTCGGCCCGACCTCCCGCAGCACATCCCGTACGAGGATCAGCGCGTCGCCCTCAGTCCCGGTCACCGCGATCCGGTCCCGCCCCGAGAGGTCCGGGCTCGCCACCGCCGTAGCGGAGCCGTGGTGGAAGGTGCGGACGCCGGGTCCCGGGGAACCGTCGGGGCGGAACTGGGCGGCCCAGATCAGGTGCCCGTCGACCAACTCGCAGCTCCCGGCGGCCCTTTCGCGAACCCCGCCAGTCACCTCGTACGACCCGTCGCTCAGCCCGTACGACCCGTCGCTCACCTCGTAAGCCCCTCCGGCCCCCCACCCACCGTGAACCCGATCACCGACCCCCCGCCCTCCCGCCGGTAGGCGAACGGTGCGCCCGCGTGGGCCATCGCGACCTCTCGGACGATGGAGAGGCCAAGGCCGGAGCCGGGGAGGGAGCGGGCGTCGGCGGCTCGGTAGAAGCGGTCGAAGATGCGGATGAGGTCGGCTTCGGCGACGCCCGGACCGCGGTCGAGGACCTCGACGCGGACCGTGCCGGGGCGGGCGGGGCCGGAGACGTTGATCTCGATCGGGTCCGTGCCGTCGCGGTCGAACTTCGCCGCGTTCTCAGCGAGGTTGGAGATCGCCCGGGTCAGCGCGCCGGGGCGGCCGTCGGTGGTCGTGTCGCCGCTCGCGCGGACCGTGATCTCGCGGCCGGTGCGGCGCCGGGCCAGGCCCGCGACGTCCTCGGCGATGTCGGCGAGGTCCACCCGCTGGGGCGGTTCCGTGTCGGACTGGCCGGCCGCGAGGTCGACGAGTTCGTTGACCAGGTCGGTCAACTCCCGTGCCTCCTGGGAGAGATCCGCGACCAGTTCCAGGCGGGTGGCGGGGGGCAGTTCGTCTATGCGGCGGAGCAGGGAGATGTTCGTACGGAGGGAGGTGAGGGGGGTGCGGAGTTCGTGGCCCGCGTCCTGGACCAGGCGGCGCTGGTCCTCCTCGGACTGGGCCAGGCGGCCCAGCATGCGGTCGAAGGCGCGGCCGAGGCGGCCCACCTCGTCGTATCCGGCGACGGGTACGACGATGCCGAGCCGGCGCGTGCGGGCCACGTCCTCCGCCGCCGAGGTGAGGACGATCAGGCGGCGGGTGATGCGCCGGGCCAGCCACCAGCCGACCAGACCCGCGCCGGTCACCACCGCGGCCATCAGGATCAGCGTGCGTTGCTGCAACGCCCGCAGCAGATCCTCGGTGTCGCTGAACTCCTGCGCCACCTGCACCGCGCCCCGCCGGTCACCCAGCGAGACGGTCGCCACGCGGTAGACGTCGGCGCCGACGTCGACCTCCTTGTGCTCGGCGATCGTCCCGGCCGCCCGGTCGGCCGCGATCCCCCGGTCGGCGGCCGTGACCGGCAGCGCCGGACTGCCCGAGTCGACGACCGAACCGTCAGGACCCAGCACCTGCACATCGGTCCGGGCCGGCCGCACGATGTCGTGCCCCGGCGCCGACGAGGAGAAGTCGGCCGGGGTCATCTTGTGCTGGCGCACCTCGTCCCGCAGATCCTGCACGACCTGGTCGAACACCGACTCCTGGTCGACCCTCACCAGCCGCGCGGCCGCGCTGTACGACAGCACACCGACCAGCACCGTGACAGCCGCGGTCACCGCCGCGAAGGACACCGCGAACGTGGTGCGCAGGGAGACCAGGCCGGGCCGCCGTCTGACCAGCAGGCGCCGCAGCCGCCCCACTCAGTCCTCCCGCAGCACGTAACCCACACCGCGCACCGTGTGGATCAGCGCCGGCGCCCCCGGATCGTCGAGCTTGCGGCGCAGGTAGCCGACGTACACGGCCAGGTTCTTGGAACCGGGCCCGAAGTCGTAGCCCCAGATCCGGTCGTAGATCGTGGAGTGGTCGAGGACGATCCCCGCATTGCGGACCAGCAGCTCCAGCAGCTCGAACTCGGTCCGCGTCAGCTCCAGCTCCCGCCCGTCCCGCCAGGCCCGCCGCGCCTGCATGTCCATCCGCAGCCCGGCCGCCTCGATCTGCCGGTCGGTGTGCTGCGGTTCCTTCGGTACGTCGACCAGGGCGCCGTTGCCCGAACTGGTCCGGCGCAGCAGCGCGCGCAGCCTCGCGAAGACCTCCTCCACGTCGAAGGGCTTCACCACGTAGTCGTCGGCGCCCGCGTCCAGGCCCGCGATACGGTCGGCGGTCTCCACGAGGGCCGTCAGCATGAGGATCGGGGTGCGGTCGCCCTCGGCGCGCAGCACCCGGCAGACCTGGAGGCCGTCGATGCCGGGCATCATCACGTCCAGCACCAGCACGTCCGGCGGGGTGCGGTGGGCCTGCGCCAGCGCCTCCACGCCGTCGGCGACCGCCGTGACCTGGTAGCCCTCCAGGCTCAGGGCGCGCTCCAGGGCGTGACGGATGGCGCGGTCGTCTTCGGCGAGCAGCACAGTTTGGGACACGTCTCCCAGTCTGCCAATGCCTCCGGCGGATCGGCGGGGTGTGTGGGCCTACGATCAGCCTTTTTACCCGGATCTCACCCTTGGGGAGCCGTCTGCTGGGGGCTGCCGCCCCCAGACC